>JANPBN010000243.1:0-1978 GCA_031430415.1 Dehalococcoidia bacterium | reverse complement strand
GACGGCGATCGCGACCCAGCGATCGTCTCCGGCCGATGGGTACACTCCGTGGGGCGCCATGTTCGGGTCGCGGTTGCCGTTCGGCTGCTGCACGTGGCCGTTGACGGTGTAGTCCAGCAGCGCCGGTGCGAGGAAATGCAGCGCGCTCTCGGCCTGCGACTGGTCGATGTACTGCCCCTCGCCTGTGCGATCGCGATGGTCGAGCGCGGCGAGGATCGCCGCTGCCGTGAAGCGCGGTGCGACGTAGTCGGTGTAGGCGCCGAATGGGCTGGCTGGAGCGCGATCCGGCCAGCCGGTCACGCTGTTGAAGCCTGTGAGGGCGGCGGCAAGGTTGCCGAATCCCGCGAACTTGGCCATCGGGCCCGTTTGCCCCATGAGGCAGGTGCTAAGCATGATCAGGTCCGGCTTAATCGCGCGCAGCGACTCGTAGTCGCAGCCCCACGCTCGCATCGCTCGTGGCGAGAACGACTCGCACACCACATCGGCCCAGCGCACCAGATCGAGCAGCACGGCGCGGCCCGTCTCCGATGTGAGGTCGAGCGTCAGGCCGAGTTTGCCGGCGTTGTAGTTGCCGTAGAGGCCGGAGACTTCCGCACCACCGACGCCGCCGATACTGGGCGCGAGCGTACGCGCGGTGTCGATGCGGCGCGTCGACTCGACGCGCACGATCGTCGGGCCGTAGTCGGCGAGGATGCGGGTTGCCGCCGGGCCGGCGATCACCCACATGAGGTCCAGAATCTTCACACCGGCGAGCGGAGCGCGGTCTGCGCCGGACGCCGCGACGGGTTGCGGAAGGCGAGGAGTTCCCGCGGCGCCGAGGACCTCGGCGTTGTGCTCGCCGATCGCGGGCGGCGGGCGGCGATACGTGATCGGCTGCTGGCTGAAGCGGGCGAGCGGGCCCGGGTAGCGGACGGATTCGCCGAGCGCCGGGTGGTGGACATCCTGCCAATAGCCACGCGAGGCGAGTTGTTCGCTGTGCACGACGTCCTCGATCGTGTTGACGGGAGCGACAAGCAAGCCGTACTTGAGCGCCGCTTCGAGCAACTCGGCCTTCGTCTTGGTCGCTGTGAACGCGCCGACGACCTGCTGGACGCGGGCGAGTTCGGTCGGCGCTTCCTTGCCGGTCATGAGCAGTTCGACGTAGTGCACCCAGTCCTTGTCGCGCGTCGCTTCGTCGCAGCCGCCTTCGCTGTGGACGTACTCCATGAGGCGCCGCGTCATCGGCCCGATTGCGGTGCCGAAGAGGAACGTGATGGAGATGTGGCCGTCCTTCGCGGGGTAGCCGAACCGCACGACGAGCGGACCAAGTTTGAGGCCGCCAGCGAATCGCTGCAGCGGTGTGTCGCCAAGAACGGTGGAGAGGATCTGCGACTGTGTCGCCTGCGTGACGGCCTGTTGGATCGACACGTCGACGTGCTGACCGCGGCCGGAGTGCAGCCGTTCGCGATGCGCGATCAGCGCGGCCGCGGCGGCCTCGGCGCCGGCGTGGACGTATGCCTGCGGCGTGCCGACGCGGAGTGGCGCGCGATCGTCGTCGCCAGTGAGGAACATCGGGCCGCCGGCTGCGAGCAGCGTCATGTCGGTTGATGCGTAGGCGGCCTTCGGTCCGTCCTGTCCGAAGGGTGAGATGGACACGTAGACGAGCGACGGATTGACCGCTGCCAGATCGTCGTAGCTGAGACCGCGCGCGGCCATCGCTCCCGGCGCAGCGGACTCGATGAGGAAGTCGGCGCTGGCGACGAGTTCGCGCAGCTTCTGGCGGCCATCGTCCGCATCGAGGTCGAGCGTGATGCCGCGCTTGTTGCGGGCGTACGCCCACCACTGCAGCGATCGCTCAGGATCCGGCTGGCCGCCCGCGAACGGGCCAACCCGCCGCACCGGCGATCCACCGGGCGGCTCGATGGCGATGACATCGGCGCCGAGGTCGGCAAGTATCTGACCGCAGAGCATGCCGCGCTCGTCGGTCAGGTCGAGGACG
>JANPBN010000242.1:0-2373 GCA_031430415.1 Dehalococcoidia bacterium | reverse complement strand
GGTCTGTTTGATCGCAACATCGTCCAGATCGCGGAGATGGTGCACGCGCACGGCGGCCTCATGTACGGCGATGGCGCAAACCTCAACGCGATGCTCGGTCAGGTGAAGCCCGGCGACCTCGGGTTCGACGTCATGCACATCAACCTGCACAAGACGTTCAGCACGCCGCACGGTGGTGGCGGTCCCGGCGCCGGACCGATCGCCGTACAGGCGCACCTGATGCCGTTCCTGCCGACGCCACACGTCGTCCGCGAAGGCGATGCCTTCGTACTGGCGACGCCCGACCGCAGCATCGGCCGCCTTGGCGCGTTTCACGGCAACTTCGGCGTCCTCATCCGTGCCTACGCATACATCCGCAGCCTCGGCGCCGGTGGCCTCCGCGCGATCAGCGAGGCCGCCGTGCTCAACGCCAACTACGTGCAGACGCGCCTCCGTGGCGCCTACGACCTCGCCCACGACCGCACCTGTATGCACGAGGTGCTGTTCTCCGGCGCGAAGCAGAAGGCGCAGGGCGCGAAGACGCTCGACATCGCCAAGCGCATGATCGACTACGGCTACCACCCGCCGACCATCTACTTCCCGCTCGTCGTCGACGAGGCGCTGATGATCGAGCCGACCGAGAGCGAGAGCAAGGAGACCCTCGACGCGTTCTGCGAAGCCATGCTCCGGATCGCCGAAGAGGCCGCGACGCACCCCGAACTCCTCCGCGAAGCGCCGCATTCCGCGCCCCTGCGCCGCCTCGACGAAGCCACCGCCGCCCGCAAGCCGATCCTTCGCTGGTCGCGGGAGTAGCGCATGCCGGCTTCCCGCCTCATCGCCATCATGCTCGCCGTGGCCATCCTTGCCATCGCCGCCGGCGTCCTCACCGCCTGGGCCATCGCCGCCGCCACCTGACGCGCTTGCCCCGCCCCGCCCGCGCACGCATCATCTCCCCATGACCCAAAAGACACACGCCATGCGCGTCCTCGACGCCCGCGGCATCGCCTACACCGTGCGCACCTACGACGCAGCGGGCGCATTCCACAGTGGCGATGAGGCGGCAACCCTCCTCGGCGTGCCGCCCGATCGCGTCTACAAGACGCTCGTCGTCCTCCGCGAGGCGACGCCACGGGCGCGACCGCTGCTCGTCATGATCCCCGTCGCGCACCACGCCGACCTCAAGGCGCTCGCAAAGATCGCCGGCGAGAAGAAGCTCCGCATGGCGACCCAGCGAGAGGCCGAACAGCTCACCGGCATGCAGGTCGGCGGCATCTCCGCGCCCGCCCTGCAGAAGCCCGGATTCGTCGTGCTCATCGACGGCGCCGCGCGTACCCGCACCACGATTCACGTCAGCGCCGGAGCCCGCGGAGTCGACCTCGAACTGGCCGTCACCGATTTCATTGTCATAACGAATGCTCAATGGGCCGACGGAGCATCCGCGGCTCCTTGATCCCGGCCCGCTTGCGGCACTACTATCGTGAGGAAATTGAAAGCTGGCTCATCAGGCGCCGTTATCCGGCCGGGTACTTGCCGCAGATCGCGCCGGTACGGTCACAGCGAGGGCAGAGCGCCGTGAGTGCATTCCCGCCCCTCCAGCACGGTGCCGGTCGATGATGGATCGAACGAGCACGATCCTCCTCGTCGACGACGACGTATCCATCCGGCGTATCGTCACGCGCGCGCTCGACGCCGCAGGCTACGCCGTCACCGCGGTCCCCGACAGGGCTTCGGCGGTGGAAGCGCTTTCCAATCACCCTGACTTCGACCTCGTCATCCTCGACATCAATCTTCCCGATGCGAACGGCCTTGAGTTCTGCGCCGAACTCGGGATGACGTACGACGTGCCAATCGTCATGCTCACCATGGTCGTCGATGAGTCCGATGTCGTCCGCGCGCTCGAGTCCGGCGCCGATGACTACATCCGCAAGCCGTTCTCCACGCGCGAACTCGTCGCCCGCATCCAGTCCGTGCTCCGGCGCACGCAACGAGAAGAAGGCGCCCAGAACGTCACGCCCATCGTCATCGGCGATGTCGAGATCGACCGTCAGAGTCACCGCGTCACCGTCGGCGGCGTCCGCCTCGCGCTCACGCCGACCGAGTTTCGATTGCTCGCCCTGCTCGCCGCCAGCGTGGGACGCGCCCTGACCCACGATCAGTTACTCCAGCAGGTCTGGGGCGTCGGCTACGAGGGCGAGCACCACATGCTGCACGTCACCATCAGCCGCCTTCGCCAGAAGCTGGGCAGGCCAGGCGGCGCCGTCATTCGCACCTTGCCCGGCATCGGCTACGAGTTGGCGATGGACCCATACGCCGCCTAGCCCGCGGGCACCTAGCCAGCGCACCTCAGCGCTCCCTCCGAGCACTCGAGATCGGCCCTCGCGGCTTCAATTGATT
>JANPBN010000241.1:0-2178 GCA_031430415.1 Dehalococcoidia bacterium | reverse complement strand
GTAGCGGGGGCGGGCACGGGCAGGACGCCGTGGGCGGAACGCGCGGTACCGCCGCCGGCGGGCAACGGCGAGCAGTAGAGGCGTTCGATGCCGAGCAGCCGCAGCCCGACGATGCCGCCGACGACATCGACGATGGCATCGAGCGCGCCGACTTCGTGGAAGTCGATCTCTTCCGGCGTGGTGCGATGCACCTTCGCCTCGGCCTCGGCGAGACGGCGGAAGACATCGGAGGCGCCACGGGCGTCCTCGGCGTGGAGAGCCGCAGCATCGATCATGGCGAGGATGTCGGGAAGGCGGCGGTGCGGTTGCGGTGCTTCGGCGAGGTCCACGTGGGCCTTCGTCGCGGCGAGGCCAGCGCGCGTGACGGCTTCGGCGCGGATCGTCCAGCCGGCGGCGCCGAGCTTCGAGAGCTCCGCGGTGAGGGCGGTGGCACTGAGGCCAGCGTCGAACAATGCTCCGAGCAGCATGTCGCCGCTGATGCCGGAGAAGCAGTCGAGATAGCCGATCCGGGTCACGGCTGTGCCTCCGTCGAAGCCGTCCTGCGCTCCGTTACTGGATGAGCTTCATCGTGGCGAAGAACTGGTCGAAGATCGGCTGGTACTTCGCGATATCCGCTTCAACCGAGAGGGTTGTGATCGTGTAGTCGCACTTCGCCGTACTGAAGAGGACGTCGGTCTTTGCGAGCCGCGGCTGGTCGGGGTTCTGCTGCGAATAATTGATGTACGTCAACGTTGTCGCTGCCTTGCCATCGACCGTGCGAGAGCCCACCACGATATTCTCGTTGAGTCCCTGGCGCGCCGTCGTCGTCTTGAGGAGATCGATACGCTCCTGCTCCGCGAAGCGGCCCGGGACGGTGCAGGTGATCGTGATGTTGGCCTGAGCCTTTGCACCGGGAGCCAGCGGCTCCAAGAAGGCATCGACGCTGCTGTCGATGGTCTGGATGAAGTTGATGCGCTCGTGCCAGGTGGCCGGCATGGTGACGGAATAGCCCTTCGAGTCCGAGACGATGTTGCTGCCATCGATCAAGGGTGTCGGGAACGGGGTAACGTTGCCCGACTGGTCGCTCGTCGCCTCGGCGGTTGCGGTGCCGGGGGCCCCGGTCGTGTCGTCATCGCCACCACATGCGGCGGCGGCGGCGGTCAGCGCGACGACGGCGAGTAGTGCGGCAATCGTGCCAGTCAGCTTCATCCAATGCTCCATTTCCGGGACGTGGGAGTGCGCAGAGAGCATAGCACGGCCACGCAGGATCGCCACGACCCGTCAAGCCGGAGGCGCTGGTAGGATGGGAACATGAGACAATCGATCGACGATCGTGATGCCCGGCGGCTACTGGGCGGCGGGCCGGTGACGCTGGTGACGACATCGTGGCGAGGGAACTTCAACGTGATGCCGTGCGTCTTCGCGACGCCTCTGAGCATCGATCCGCCGCTCGTGGGCATTTCGGTGCATCCGGGCCGGCACACGCACGACATGATCAAGTACAGCGAAGAGTTCGCGCTGAACATCCCGACGCAGGCGCTGCTGCACCACGCGCAGTACCTGGGAAGCGTGACGGGCAGCGAGCTCGACAAGTTCGAGCTGACGAAGCTGCCGAACTTCCGCGCGCGCCGGATCTCGGCGCCGCTGCTGGAGGGGTGCGTCGGCTGGATCGAGTGCGGCGTCCACGATGCGTTCACGGTCGGCGACCACACGCTGTTCGTGGGAAAGGTGGTGGCGGCTCAGGCGGAGTCCGACGCGTTCGCGAACGGCGTCTGGACACTGTCGGATCCGGAAGAGAAGCCACTCCAGTACATCGGCATGAACTACTACTCGGTGGCGGAGCAGACGCTGACGGCGCGGATCCCGGATGCCGGCGACATCAAGCGCGATGTCGACGAGGGGGCGGCGCAGATCGGCGACGACGCCGAGACGGCGCAGCGTCGCGAGGAGCAGGAGCAGGACGACGAGAAGCGAGGGCGCGGGTAGGGGGCGGGGGACCTCATTCGCTTCGCTCGTGACGGGTCACTCGGCCTGTCCTTCGCTTCGCTCGGGATCTCCGGCATCCGGCCTACGGTCCTTCGCTTCGCTCGGGGATCTCCGGCATCCGGCCTACGGTCCTTCGCTTCGCTCGGGATCTCCGGCCTGCGGCCACCCTCTCCATGAAATGGAGAGGGACGCACACGGGGTTTTGCGTTAGGG
>JANPBN010000240.1:0-2282 GCA_031430415.1 Dehalococcoidia bacterium | reverse complement strand
CGGTGCGGTCGCGCGGAGAGTCGCCGTGGCACGAACAGTCGGTGTTCTACGACGCCATCATGCCCGGCAAGGATCGCTGGAACGCGGCGTTCTGGTGCGGCTCCGGCGCGATCCTGAGACGCACCGCGCTCGAGGGCGTGGACGGCGTCGACACGCGCTCCGTCACCGAGGACATGCACACGTGCATGAGCATCCACGCAGCAGGATGGACGACGCTGTACCACGACGACGAACTCGCCGTCGGGATTGCGCCGGACGATGCGAACGCGTTTCTTAAGCAGCGCTTGCGCTGGGCGCAGGGCGCGCTGCAGATCCTGCGCAACGACAATCCCTTGGCGAAGCGAGGGCTGACGTGGCGGCAACGCGTCTCGTACTTCTCGAGCGTGGCGTACGTGTTCGAGTACATCCCGAAGGCGATCTACCTGGTGACGCCGATCATTGCGCTGCTGGTTGGGGCGCTGCCGATGACGAATATGGGGTGGAACCTGCTGTTCCGCTTCCTGCCGTACTGGGCGCTCGGCATCATCACGTCGAGGCTGCTGACGGGTGGGACGAACCCACACATGGAGTCGGAGCGCTTCCACCTGCTTAAGCTGTGGATCGCACTGCGCGCAACAGCCTCGGTGCTGCTGCCGGGGCGACTCGCGTTCGAGGTGACGCCGAAGTCCGGCGACGGCGCGGACCACCGGCTGGCGAACCTGAGTCTAATCAAATGGCAGATCGTGGCAGGCGTCATGAACGTCGTGGCGCTGGCGTGGGCCGTCGCGTGGTGGCGCGCCGGGGCCGCCTGGCAGCTGAGCGGCATCTCACTGGCGATCACGGCAGCGTGGGCGCTCTACAACGCCGGACTGGTCGCATCGCTTGTGCGGTCGATCCTCGCGCGGCATCACCGCCGGCATGTCTACCGGTTCGATGTGAGCCTCTCAGGCAACATGAGTTTTGGGAAGCTCTCCGGGAGCGCGCACATCATCGACCTGTCGGCGATCGGCGCCGGATGGGACTCGGCCGTCGAAGCGGCGCCGGGCGATCTCGTCTCGCTGCGGTTCCATGCATCGACCGCGACGGTCATCGCGAAGGCGCGGATCGCGACGGCACGGCGCGAGGGCGACGTGACGCAGTACGGCGGCGAGTTCGAGGGTCTGAGCGAACCGTCGCGGCGCGCGCTCGTGCTGTACCTGTATCAGCAACACGCGCCGAGCCTCTTTGAAACGGACGCCGCCTCGGCCGCCGCGTAGCCGGCCCGTCGCTCACCGAAATGGCTCTCAGCAGATCCCGAAACGCTGGGCAACCTGGCTCAGATCGATCGCATTGATCTGGAGGTCCTTGGTCATGTCGAAGTCGATCTGAACGGGCGTTCCCGGCACCGTGTAAGCGCCGAAGGACTGGGCGACCTGGCTCAGATCAATGGCGTTGACGGCGGTGTCACCGTTGACCGAGGCCACCTCCCTGCCATCGGCGCAGATGTCGCCATCGGTATTCGCCAGCACTGGATTGCTGTTGTAGAAGCGCACTTCGATGCCATCGAGAACGCCGTCGTCGTCGCTGTCCAGATCGTTCATGTTCGAGCCGAAGAGTGCTTCCAGGCCGTCGGGTAAGCGATCGTTGTCAGCGTCCGGAAGAACGACCATCGGCGGCACACTGACGGCGCTGAGCGGATTCGTGCCGAACAGGCATTCCGCACCGTCGAGTACGAGGTCGCCGTCGGTGTCTCGCCGAAGCGGATTGAGCGGCCCCGTCGCTGACGGGCAATTTGCGACCGGGTGTACCGACTCAGCGGCGTTCGGCAACGCGTCGTTGTCAGCGTCGGTATCGCAGGCGTCTCCAAGGACGTCGGCGTTCGGCCATGTCAGGTCATCGAACGTCTTCGGCGGCAGATCGATGAAGTTAGCGTCGGCGTTCTCCTGGCCGGCGTTCGGCACGCCCACGCAATTGTCGGATGCGTCGGTGATGCCATCGTCATCGCTGTCGGCGATGATCCGATAGACCTTCCCGCCGATGCTGTCTGCGAAGTACAACTCGCCCGCCTCATCCTCTCCAAAGCTGCTGATGAAAACGCCGGTGTCGAGAAGGAATGCGGGCGTCCACGACGGGCCGGACTGCGTCGCTCCCCAGATCTCGCCCGTGCAGAAGTCGCCATAGAGGTATGTGCCGGCGAACGCGGGCGCCGCGCCGCGATAGCGGTATCCGCCGGTGATGCTGCAGGCGCCGCCAGCGTGTGAGTATTCGAAGATGGGCCCAGTGAGCCCGCCCGGGTCACAGCCGGTTGAGGGGTTGTAGCAGAG
>JANPBN010000239.1:0-2265 GCA_031430415.1 Dehalococcoidia bacterium | reverse complement strand
CCGTCCCAGCCGCCGGTGCGCCGAATCGCGTCCACGACGTTCGCGCGGCGGGCCGGCGACAGCTGCACCTCCGGATGCTGCGACGCAGTGTGATCGAGATACGCGACCGTCAGCGCGTCACCGTCCGTCGCCTCGATGCGGCTGCCGCACAGGCAGTTCGCGATGCGCATGGCGCTACGAACCGCCTCCCGCCGGCGCCGCTGCCATCTCCGCGTCCGCAGGCAACGCCCGGCGCGACTGATGCGGCAGCATGCCGGCGAGCGTCCGCATCGCGTTCTCCAGCGCGGCCGTGGCTTCGGAGACGGAAGTGATGCCTTCGAGTGACACCGGGGCGCCGATGCGCGCATGCACGGCCGCGGGCTGAGGCGTGCGCTGTCCCTTGGGCATGACGTTGCGGAGGCCCTCGATGTAGACGGGGATGACGGGCACGCCTGCCGCCATCGCCATGAGCGCCGGACCTGCCTTGAAGCGGGCGATCTGTCCGGACTTCGAACGGCCGCCCTCCGGATAGATGAGGATCGACCAGCCGCGGCCAAGCAGCGACTTGGGATAGTCGAGCTGCTTCGTGCCACCGCCACGGTGCACCGGAAAGGTGTTCATGAAGAGTGAGTACCACCACGTGCGCTTCTTGCGGCTGCCGTAGAACTTGTCCGCCGCTGCCGCGATGACCGTTCGGCTACGCAGCGATTCGGGAAGCGACGAGAGTACGACGGGCGTATCAAAATGCGAGCTGTGGTTCGCGATGATGATGGCGCCGCCCTTGAACTTCTTGAGATGCTCGCGGCCTTCGATCGTGAGCGGGTGGCAATAGCGTTTGACGTGGCGCGTCGTGACCCAGTAGCGGCCAGCGCGCCGTGCGACGCGCGCCCAGAGTGCCGTCTGCCAAGTGTGCGGCTCGGTGCGGTACGGCTGTATCTTCAGCAACTCGACGAAGCGAGGCATGGCGATGGCCGGATGGGCCATGAGCCGCGTCGTGCCGAGCGATGAGATCTCAGCCTCTATGCGCGAGACGGCGAGATTGTCGGGCGCCTCGATGATCGTGACGAAGTCGTATTCGCCGATCGTGGCGAAGTTCTGCACCACCCTGGCGCCAAGCTTCTCCGCCTGTTGCACCACCTCATCGAGGCGTCCCGGGTTGGCGCTGAGGGACTTGCGCCCGGCCGGCGTCAGCTTCACGAAGACAGCGTATGCGGCCATCGTCCGGCTCCCGTCTAGTTGCCCTTGAGCATCTTGGTGAACGAATCGACGGGCAGCGCAGGCAGCGTCGTCAGGACGACCGTACCGCGAGATCCCAGCTCGACGGAGATCCGGGCGATCGTCTCGTTATCCGGTGCCTCGAGGATGTTGATGAAGTCCCAGCCGCCGAGCACCGCGTACTGGTGCGTGACGCGGGCGCCCATGGCCTCGATCTCGCGGTTTACTTCCTGCAGACGATCAGGTCGCTCCTTGAGCGTCTTGCGGCCCTCGTCGGTGAGGGTGCTGAGCATGATGTACGTCGCCATCGTCGCCTCCGTTCGTGCGTTGGGAGACGATTGTACGCCAAAGCGCCCCTAAAGTGGCAAACACAATGGACATATTGGGGGGAAAGTACGAAACACGGCGGACAGGCTAGATGAGCGCGACGAACTGTCGCACAAGTTCCGGGTCCAGTTGTGTTCCGGCGGCGCCCAGCAGGATCTGCTTTGCGTCCTTGCCCGTGACGGCGCCGCGGTGCGGCCGCTCCGCCGTGAGCGCGGAGTAAACATCGGCCACGGACAGGATGCGAGACTCCAGTGGAATCTCGTCGCCCGTGAGCATATCGGGATAGCCACGGCCATCCGGGCGTTCGTGGTGGCGGGAGATCCAGAACGCGATTTCCTCGAAGCCGGCGAGCGGCGCCAGCACCATCTCCGAGTTCGAGGGATGCTGCCGCATGAGTTGCATCTCCGCGACGGAGAGGATGTCCGGCTTCGACATGACGCGGGCAGGCACGCCGAGCAGTCCAACATCGTGCAGCAACGCGGCGATGCGGATCATCTCGATGTGACCTGCATCGAGCTCGATGGACGTGGCGAGCTTCTCGGCCCCGTCGGCGGTGCGCCTGGAGTGTCCGGCGGTGTGCCCGCCTTTCGCATCGGCGATGTCGGCGAAGACCTCGGCGAAACGCATCACCCGCTTGCGCGACTTGCGCGTGTCGAGCGACCCACGCATGGCGTGCAGCATGTCAGGAAGGTCTTCGGAATGGAGCCCGAGCCAGAACTCGTCGCCGCGCGCCAATTGGAGCAA
>JANPBN010000238.1:0-1505 GCA_031430415.1 Dehalococcoidia bacterium | reverse complement strand
GCGGCGGAGGCCGCGGACGCGTCACTGCATGATGCGGAGTCGCATGAGGACGAACTCGCCCAGTACCATCGGCTGCTCTGGCAGGAGGGCGTCGTCGGACTCGAGCCCGTCGTCATGGACGCGCTGCGTCTCATCGGCTTCCAGGTGTATTCGCAGAATGCGGACGAAGTAGAGCTGCGCGACGGCGACGTCAGCGCCATGCTCGAAATTGGCGCATCGAGCGAGGCGGTCGATATGGCTGCGCACTACCGGCTGCGGCAGCGCATCGAAGCCGCGATCCAGCGGCGAGGTATGGCGCCGCGCGGGCTGATCTTCGTCAACGGCTTCCGCCTCCAGGCGCCGGCCGAGCGCGGACAACAGGCGGCGGATTCGCTTCGTCTCGCTGCCGAGACGATGCGTTACTGCGTCGCGCCAACGACGGCGCTGTTCGGTGCCGTCGTGGCACACCTTCGTGGCGATGCAGATGCCGTCACGGCGTTCCGGTCCGCGCTCGTAAGCACCGCCGGCTACATCGCCGCGTTCGACGCGCGGTAAGACCGTCGGTCTCGTAGACTTTCCCCGACTCCCGGTCCAGCCGGTCACCTAGCAGCAAGGAGCAGCCATGGCATCGAAATGGGCACTGATTCTCGGCGCATCAAGCGGGTTCGGCGCCGCGACATCGGTAGCGCTCGCGAAGGCCGGCTATAGCATCTTCGGCGTCCACTTCGATCTCCGCTCCACGCTGCCCAACGCCGTGAAGGTGCAGGACGACGTGAAGGCCGCCGGGCAGGAAGCGGTGTTCTTCAACATCAACGCCGCCGATCCGGACAAGCGCAACGCCGCGCTCGACACGATGCGCGAGAAGCTTGGCGCCGACAGCTACGTCCACGTGCTGATGCACTCGCTCGCGTTCGGCTCGCTGCTGCCCTTCTTCGCCGATAACCCGAAGGAGCGAATCAGTCAGAAGCAGATGGACATGACGCTCGACGTGATGGCGCACAGCCTCGTGTACTGGTCGCAGGACATGGCGACGCGACGCCTGCTCGGCAAGAACAGCCGCATCTTCGCGATGACGAGCTCCGGGTCGACGCGTGTGATCCAGGCGTACGGCGCAGTCTCCGCCGCGAAGGCCGCGCTTGAATCACACATCCGCCAGCTGGCGTTTGAACTGGCGCCGCTCGGCATCACGGCCAACGCGATCCGCGCCGGCGTCACCGACACCGCCGCGTTACGCCGCATTCCGGGCGGTCCCGAACTGCACCAGCGCGCGATGGAGCGCAACCCCAGCGGCCGCTCGACGACGACTGAAGACGTCGCGACAGCCATTACGGTTCTCGCCGACGAGCGTCTCTACTGGATGACCGGGAACGTGATTGGCGTGGACGGCGGCGAAGATCTGAGCGCCTAGCGCGCGATCTCGAAGCCCGCGGCGTCGTGCATCTCGACAGCGCGTTCGAGCTGGCCCTGGCCCTCGACGCGACTCGTCGCGTAGAGCGACTCGATCACCTTCATCGCCTCGACGGTGC
>JANPBN010000237.1:0-4508 GCA_031430415.1 Dehalococcoidia bacterium | reverse complement strand
CGCTGTAGCGCCCCTCTCCGCGACGCGGAGAGGGGTTGGGGGTGAGGTCCCCCGTCCAGCACCGCGCCCTCACGCGCACAGTCCCCGGAACTCATCTGCTCGCCAATCCCAGCACGCCGTAGCGCCCTTCTCCGCGACGCGGAGAGGGGTTCGGGGTCGGGTCCCCCGTTGCAGCACCGCGCCCTCACGCGCAGTCGCCGGAGCTCCTCGGCTCGCCATCCCCAGCACGCCGTAGCGCCCCTCTCCGCAACGCGGAGAGGGGTTGGGGGTGAGGTCCCCCGGCCCTACCGCCGGAGTCGAGACCCGGCGATCCGCGTCGCTACCGTCGACGCCGCGACCAGCACCGCCGCCCCCACGATCGTCAGCACGTGCGCCGCATTCGTCGGGGCCGTGTGCCCGTACTGATGGCCACCGCTCCCGAGATGCAGGTAGTACTCGCCGTACAGGCCGGCCAGAAGCGTCCCCGCGCCCGCGATCAAGATCGCCGCGGCCATCGTCGGAACGAGCGCCGCGCGGCGCATCGATGGCCATCGCGGCGCAACGAAGAACGATGCGATCAGCAGCGCCGCACCCGCCAGGATGATGTAGAGCCCATCGCCCTTCCCCGGCACATAGAACGCCGCGCTCGGGTCGCCGATCAGCGCGTCGAGATTGCGCAGATCGCGCAACGCCACGAGGCCGATCGCGATCCCCGCCAGCGGCGCCATGAGCCGGAGCCCGCCGAGCGTCCGCGCATACGACGCCGCCCCGGCGATCAGCGCGACCACCGCAAGCGCGATCAAGTACTTCCCGTGGCCCGGCACGCCGTTCCGCTCGATCAAGCCGGCATAGAACGTCGCCCAAGGCAGATATGAGCCCAGAACGACAAGCAGCGCGCCCGTCGGCAAGAGCAGACCGAACGCGACTTCGCTCCAGCTAAGCGTGCTCAGGCGTATGCGGTTGCGCGATTCGATGGTCTGGGACATCGCCATGGGAGCCTCGTGTTTCGATGGAGTTGAGAGAGGGGACGCACAGGCGTCCCCTCTCATCGCGAACGTGGTTATCGCACCCCGAAGAACAGGATGAGGTTCGTCGGCACGTCAGGCGTCGTCGAAGCCTCGCCCTCCGCCTGGACCTTGCGCAGCGTCTCGATGGACTTGCCCGTCTCGAGCTGATCCCAGGCGGCGCGCGTCTTGATGCCAACGACGACAACCTTCCAAGGCGTCTCGCCGGCGGCACTGAAGCCCGCTTCGCTGGGGTCGATGATGTGGCTGTGCGGCGGCAGCGGGATCACCTGGCCCAGCCCGATCCGGCTGACATCGAGGTCCGCCGGGTGCGTCGGGCACTTCCCTGCGGTGTTGCAGTGGAAGGTCAGCCCTTGGGTATCCGTGAACAGCGGCACCAGCACCCACACCGATGGCACTGGGTCGGTCACGCCTGCAGGGTTCATTCCGGCAGTGCCGGCCTCGCATGGCGTCGTGTTACAGAAGAACGGCTTCGTGTAGAAGACCGTGCCCGTCTGCCCACCGGCCCATCCCGGCGTCTCGCCGAGGTCGGCGCTCGCCGTCCCCGTGCCGGTGGCGGCCGGCTTCGTCGCGTTGCTTGCGGGTGTCGTGGCCGCCTTCGTCGCTGCCGCCGTCGGGGAGCTGCCCCCGTCATCGTCGTCGCTGCACGCGATGCCCAGTGCCGCCGTGGCCGTAAGCACGAGCCCCACCGCTACGAGCACGCGTGCCCTCTTCCAGCTTGAGTACATAAGTCCTTCTTTCCTCCTCAACATTCGTCTCCGCGCGCCCGTCTTTCGGGTACGCCGTTATTTATTCGGCCTCGGCGCGCGTTTGGATCACGTCAATCCGAGTCTGACGGCCGCCGTCCGCGGAACGTTGCAAAAAAAGCACTCGTGGTTCGGTTGGGAGTCGACAGAAGGATGCGGGACCTACCGGGCCAGCGCCTCCGCGAGCGCCGCCCGCAGCCCCGCGACGTCGACCGGCGCATGCGCGATGACCGTCTCATCGACCGCGATCACGGGAACGATGTCGTTGTACTGGGCGCGCAGACCGGCGTCCTCATCGATGTCGAACTCGACGAGACTGAACGAGAGCGGCCCGGCGAGACGGCGGAGTTCGGCGGCGGCCGCGTCGCACAGGCCGCAGAGTTGACGCGTGTAGAGCGTGACCTGCCGCCCGGTCACGCGCGGCGCGGCGCGGCGGCGGTCGTCGTTCCGAACGGAGCCGCGGGTGAGGGCGCTGTGCCCGGAGCACGCAGCAGCGAGAATCCGAGCCCCACGATCCCCACTCCGAACGTCACCATCGACACGATCTGCGGAAAGATCAGCCAGTCCTTGACGACGTAGTGCGGGCACGATTCGAGCGCGTCAGCCAGGTTGCCGGCCAGGATCGGCCCGCAGCTGTCGACCCGCAAGTACGACACACCGAAGCGCATCGCCGAATACAGCACGACGCCGGTAAAGAACGTCACACCGGGTCGCGTCCGCCAGAGCTTCACGAACAGGAGCGCCATGATGCCAATGATGAGCGCGTCGCCGATCATCTCGTACGTCGTCGCAGGATGCGTCGGGATGCCGCCGCCACCGGAGACCGCGCTGAAGCCGGGGCTATCGATGTGGCTGTACACCACCGCCCACGGCAGGTCGCTCTTCTTCGACCAGTGCTCGCCATTGATCAGGTCGCCGATGCGCCCGATGCCCATGCCGAGCAGCAGACCGAAGCCCGCCGCATCGAGTCCGCGCATCACCGCCATCCGTCGGATCCAGCCGTACATCACGGCGCCAATGACGCCGCCGATCACGGCGCCATAGACCGTAATGCCGCCCTCGTTGATGCGTAGGACGTCCATCCACTGGCCTTCGAACCGGTCCCGGTTCTCCAGCACAAACATCGCCCGTGCGCCGATGATGCCCGCCGGCACGCCCACCAGTGCGATGCTGTATGCGTCGTCCTCCGTGAACCCCTGCCGTTGCCCCAGCCGCGCGCCGATGTACACACCGAATGCGATGCCGAGCGCCGTGAACACTCCGTGCCACGTCAATTCGAACGGCCCGAAGTCCGCGATCTTGGGATTCAGATCAATGGTGATGGTGAGCAGCCGGGCGAAGACGAGCACTACCGTTCCTCCTCGAGATCCGCCGGCACGGGAACGCCCAGCCGTGTTGCGAGCACCCGCATGTCCTTCTCGAACCCGCCGCTCTTCTCCGCCAGCGCCGCGATGCTCGTGGCGTCGCCGTTGATGCGCAGCCAGAGCCGTCGTCGCGGCAAGTAGAAGGTTACAGCAAGACCGAGCACGAGCATACCGGTCGCCACCCAGATGAACCATGCTCCCGAGTCGCGTTTGACCGAGATCCCGGTGAACTCTCGCGGGCCCTCAAACTGGTACGCGTACGGCCCAACCGTCAGCGCCTCTCCCTCGCTCAGCGAGATCGCCGGCGCGTCCTCGAAGACGAGCGTCAGCGACCGCGCGCCGCCGTCGTCGCCGCCAAGCTGCGCCAGCACCGGCGCGCTGCTCCCCGGCACGCTGAGTCCGGCCGCCGATGGCACGGAGCCGACCGCATCGAAGTGCAGCCTCATCCCTGAAAGCTCGCCCGACGCGCCCTCCGCAAGGCGCAGCTGTCCGCGTTCTCCGTCCGCCTGCGGGTCATACGCGACGAGTTCCCACGTATCCTCTCGCGTCGTGAGTCCGATCCAGACGATCCGGCCGCTGCCCGGCACATTCACCAGCGTCCCGCTCGCGATATCCAGAAAGTCCGTCGGCACAATCGTGTCGCTCAACAGCGCATTGCCGCCGCCGTCAGTGATCGTCACGACCGGCGCGGCGGTGATGTCCTGCAGCGGAAATGTCTCGTTCAGTACCGTATTGCCGGTCGCGGCGTCGCGGATCCGCAGCTCCGCGCCGCTCGGAAAGAACGCGACCTGGTGGAAGCGATAGCCGCCGTACTTCAGCGGATCGTTGACCGTCATCGTCCCCGACTTCACTTCACGGCCATTGCGAAAGATCGTCAGGTGCGTCCGGAAGTCCAGCGGATTGCCGGCCTCGCCGTATCTCCCGACCGCGTCATCGATGTGCACCTGCAGCTGATTCGGATCCTTCACCGGGAAGATCGGCACAGTCGTGCCCTCCCCGGCAAACGCGTTCGATGTGAAGCCAGTCAGGCTCGTCACAAGGCCGCCGGCGATGAACAGGATCAGCGCCAGGTGGCTAACGAACGTCGAGAGCTGCGTCCAGCCGAAGCGGTCGGCGAAGAGGTACGTTGCGCCCGCGTCCTCGCGCGACCGTACGTTGTAGCGGAGTTTGCGCAGCGCGCTGATCGCCTGCTCCGGGGCCACCGCGTCGAGCTGCGTCCGGTTGTGCGCGCGATCGAAGAACGACTCCGGCACCTGCTGCGGCGGCCGGAAGACGTTGCGGAACGTCGGCGACCAGCGATTGAACGTGCACACCGTCACGTTGATTACGAGAAAGCCGAGCGCGAACACGAACCAGCGCGCCTGGAACACCGAGAACAGCCCCAGCCGGTACAT
>JANPBN010000236.1:0-1957 GCA_031430415.1 Dehalococcoidia bacterium | reverse complement strand
GCGCCCATCGACCGCCTGGGTGACGCCGCACTGGTGGATCTTGCTCGGCTGGAACACCGGATCACCATCGGACACGACGACGGGCAGGCCCATGCTCTTGAGGTGGAGGACGGTCTCGATTGCGCGCGGATAGAGGCGCGGAACGAAGTCCCAGTCCATGAGCGCATCGAGCGCTGCCTGTACTGTTGCGGCGTCGGCCGGATTCTCCTCCGCGAGGCGTGAGGTGGTCGCGAAGAAATCGATGATGTCGACCTCTTTGCGGACGACCTCGTACAACTCCCAGAAGCGCGCGGCGAGACGGTCGCCGAGGATGGCGAGCATCTTCGCCTTCATATCCTCTTTGACGCCGTCGTTGTCGAGGATGGTGTTGTCGAGATCGATCATGAACACGAGGTCGCGCATCAGTGGTTCCTCCTGCGGGCGGGCGCACCTTCGCGCCTCCGATCCCGGCGTCACAGTGTAAAACGCCGGGAACGTTGGAGCATGCCGGCCTCGTCAAGGGCGTGATTGATCGACCTATTGAACAAATTCGGTGACTTCACCGGTCGACGGACTGTAGTGGATTCCACCGTTCGGCAGGCAGGGCGATTGCATCGTCACTGTCGTTGCTCCCGTGAGCGGATGCGGCCCACGCCAGACCTCATCCCACCTGCAGCCGTCGACGAACGCGCGTAGTACTTCCCGTCAGTGCCGACGTACATGTCCGCCGCGGTTGGCAGGTCGGGCCGAGGCTCCGGCGTATACGGCGGATCCGGAGGCCGCGTCGGGAACGTGCCCGGCAGCGGTGGGATCGGCGTCGACGTGATGGTGGGCGGAGAGGGTACCTCCGTCGGTGGCGGCGGTATCGGCGTGGGCGTGCTGGAATAGATCGTAGGCGTGACTTGGGCGCCACGCAGCGGCGTCAGAGGCTCAGCCGTGCCGGTCGGCGGAGGCGTGGCCGTTGGCTCCGGCGAAGCTTCTGCCTGTTGCGCCACGATGCTTGGCGTCGGCGGGCAGTCACGTGCATCGCGGCAGCGCGTGCCGTCGCCGCAGGCAAATGCGAGCGAAGCGGTCGCGACTCCGAGAACGATGCCGATTCGCGTGATGCCGTTCATCTACCCATACAACGCCGTCGGTGCCCTGCGGGTTAACGCTACGGCATGTAGCTCTCGATGATCTTGTGCGCGGCCGTCAGGGACAGGATGTCGTTGGAGCCGTCCTCGATCATCGACGCGCGGGCGTCGCGGAACAGCATCTCGACCAGCATCTCCTTGGTGAGGCCCATGCCGCCGTGGAGCTGGATCGCGTCGCTGGCCACCTCGAACGCCGCCTGCGTACAGAAGACCTTCGACGAGATCGAGTAGAGCGTGCCGGGCGGGAAGGTGCCGCTGTTGTACGAGACCGTCGCCCGCGAGAGCTGTCGCGCCGCCTCGACCTTCACGAACATATCGAACAGCTTCTTCTGCACGAGTTGATGCTCGACGATCGGCACGCCGCCCTGGATGCGGCCCTTGGCGTACGTCAGCGCTTCCTCGAATGCGGCGCGTGCGACGCCGGTGAAGACGCTTGCCATGTAGGCGTTTGCGCCGGCGAGGACGCTATCGATGGCGACCGGATAGGCGTCCGGGGGCACGAGCATGAAGTGCTTGGGGATGCGGACATCCTCGAAGAAGATCTCGCCCTGGTTGAGCGCACGCTGGCCGATCTTGTTGAGCGGTGCGCCCTTCGACACGCCGGGCAGATCGAGCGGGACGATCGCCACGCCACCGCCAGCCATGCCGCGGCTGCGGTCGACGCCCAGGAACGTGATCGCGTGGGTGGCGATCGTGCCGTTCGATACCCACGCCGACTTCTGGCCATTGAGGATGTATGAGTCGCCGTCGAGCGTCGCGGTGAGTCCGTAGTGGACATCAGGGTTGCTGAAGTACTTCGTTCCGGGCATCAGCGTGTCGGAGCCGTGGCCGGGCTCGGTGATTGC
>JANPBN010000235.1:0-4069 GCA_031430415.1 Dehalococcoidia bacterium | reverse complement strand
GATGTACTCGACGAAGCGATTGAGGCCGTACTTCCACACGAGTGGCGGCACGACCTTCATGTCGTTCTCTTTCTTGTCCTTGAAGAGCAGCCGAAAATCCATCTCGTGGGCCAGCCGCGCGCAGGCTTCGATGAGGAAGCGCGCGCCCTTGTTGCGGTCCTCCGAGTCGCCGACGAAGAGGATCGTACCCGGCTGCCGTGCGACGCCGGGGATCGGACGCATCACCTCGTGGTCGACGCCGTAGGGCGTCTGGCGGATGTGCGACAGCGGGATGTCCATCGTGCGGCTGACGGACTCGGCGGAGTTACGCGACCCCGTCAGAACCATATCGATGCGGTTGGCGACGTACGACTGCATCTTCCACGGAAACCAGATCTCCTTCTGCACGCGCGCGACGATGTTCTTCGCCTCTCGCATGTTGTTCGCCTTGTCGATCGCCAGCGGATGATGCAGGCTCGCCACGACCTTCTTCCCCATCAGCTGCTTCATCGCCAGGATGCCGTAGCCGAGCGTCTGGTTGTCGTGGATGAGATCGAACGGCCCGGTCTCGTTCTCGATTTCCGCGAGCTTCCGGTAGGCGCGCACGCTGAACGTGAAGAAGAGCGACGCCAGCGAGGCGCGCGTCGACGCGAACTCGTAGAAGTTCCACGGATGGAAGAACTCGAGCGGGTTGTGCGCGTGGTCGTAGGCGTGCTCGTCGCGGCCGTTGAGGAACGCCCAGAACGAGTACGTGTGCAGCTTGTGATGCACCACGCCCTCGGCGACGCGCGGATACGGGCGCCCTGAGATGACGTGTACCTCGTGCCCCAGCTTCACCAGTTCGCGGGTCATGTAGTGCAGGTACACGCCCTGCCCGCCCGAGAACATGTTGCCCTGGTACATGATGAAGCAGATCTTCATCGCGGCACGGCCGCAATGAGAGCAACTAACAAACAACAGCCGGCAACACGCCCACGACGACGATTGCTGCTTGCTGTGTGCTGTCTGTTGTTCGCCGTCACGCGATGACTCCGCGCTCGCGAAGGAACGGGATCGCGGCGGCGACGGACTCCGGCGACTGGGACTGGTTGATCTCGAAGACGCGCAGCGCCGTCGCAGGCAGGCCGTCGCGAATGTAATCCCACTCGACGTCGCCGTGGCCGGGCGCGCGGTGGTCGCCGATGCCATCGACATCGTGCAGGTGCGTGCCGATGCAGCGAGGGCCGTTCGTGTCGAGCCACAGCCGCTTGTCGACGAGGCCGAGGCGCGCCTGCACCTCCGCATGGCCGACATCGTGCCAGTAGCCGACGGCGTCGGCGGCGTAGTCCGCGAACAGCACGGCGCCTTCGGCCGGCTGCGGGATCTCGTGGTAATGCAGCCGGTTCTCGATGCCGATCGCGATGCCCTGCGCCGCCCCGTGCGCCGCCAGCTCGCGCAGCGTCTCGCGCGCCTTCTCGAGCCACGGTCCCGCCTCGGCATCACGGCGGCGGATGATGGCAGCGCGCAGCGTCTCGACGCGTTCGCCCGTGCGCTCGCCCGAGTCGAACTTCCGGCGCAGGTCGCGCTCTTCGTCGAATATCGCCGACCCGACGCCGCCGAGATGCACCACGACGGACTTGCCGCCGTATTGCTTCGTCAGATCGATGCTGCCCTTCGTGTAGTCGATTGCCGTGCGGCGCTCGCCCTCGTCCGTCGAGGCGAGGTTGAGGCTGCTGTTCGAGCGCTTGTCGCCGTCGCGGACGAGCGGCGCCGGCGCGTGAATCGACGATATCGGCACGTCCGGATACGACATCAGCCGGTCGAAGGCCGCCGTCGCCGTCGAGTGGCTGACCTCGATGTGCGAGTATCCGGCCGCCAGCGTCTCGCGCACGAACAGGTGCATGTCCGCCACGAACCGCTCCTGCTGCGCCCACATCGTGCTAAGGGAGAGGATGCTCATGTGGTGAGTGTAGATGCGGGAGGCGCCTTACGGTACCGGCGCGATCTTCGCTCCGAATCAGCCTGCGTCGCCCTCCGAGTGGGGCGCAAGCGCCTCGAGCGCCGCAACCAGCGCTGGGATGCTGTTCGTTGCCGTATCCCAGACGACGTCCAGATCGACCCGGAAGTAATCGTGCACCACGACGTGCCGCATACCAATAACGTCGCGCCATGGGATCGATGGATGAGCGTCCCGCTGTGCCTGCGTCAAGCGGCTCGCCGCTTCGCCAACTACCTGAATCAGGTAGACCAGTGCCAATTGCAGATCCTCGTCGGCATCGAACTCGGAGCGAGATACGCGTGAAGCCTTGTCCGCGACGCGACGGCTGTATTCGAGCATGTCCAGGAGCAGGGCATCATCCGGTCTGCGCATAAATCGGTCGCGCAGACTCCAGAATACTGGAGCGGCGGATCCAGTTCGGGCTCTCTTCCACGAGCCGCCGTTTCACAAGATCCACCGGCCTGCCAAAGAGCGCTTGCAACTCTTCTTCCATATCGAGCAGCTCGCGCAGGCGCGTGCCGTGTCCCTCGGCGAACGTCACGAGCAAGTCGATATCGCTCTGACCGTCGAAGTCGTCACGCAACACGGAGCCGAACAATTCGAGCCGCACGATCCCCCACTTGCGGCAATACTGCTCGATTTGCTCCGGCGTCGCATCGATGCGTGGGTGCACCATCGTCATGCGCGCACTATACCGCGGTGGACGCGCCGTCTGCTCATTCCCTCAGCCGCGCGGTTCATCACCATCGCCCTCGCGGGCTCTCGCGCACGAACAGGTGCATGTCCGCCACGAACCGCTCCTGCTGCGCCCACATCGTGCTAAGGGAGAGGATGCTCATGTGGGGAGTGTAGATGCTGGAGGCGGGAAGCGAGAGTGCGGGATCTCCCATCCAACTCCGCCTCAGCCGCGAGCTTGAGTACCGGCGGGGAGGAAGCCGTCTTCCTCTATGGCCTTGTTCAGAGGGATCCAGGCCAGGTGAACGAGCTTGCGCATGTTGGCCACCTCTTCGTCTTCAAGAAACCTGCGCAGCTCGGACTCCGAACGATCCTCAATGCGGATGCGAATGGTCACCGCGGTGCCACCGTCTTCGAGCGGCGTAAACTCTGTCGTTTCCATCGAGTCCAGAACCGCGCCCTCCTTCCCGTTGCGGAGCGACGTGTAGCGGTTCGTGAAGTAGTTGAACGGGCGCCAGTCGAGGTATTCCCGTAGCCCGTCAGCGGTGCCTTCGCCGTGGGCGCAGTGCGTCGACGCGCCCGCGCCCATGCGCCCGGCCAGGTTCGGCTCGGCTGTAACGGCGGTCTGGCCTGGCTGCCAGCGCAACCGCTTCTCGGGATCGACGAAGTACTGCCAGACGACCTCGGGCGCGAACGCCGTTTCGAACCGGCCGTCGAAGTCAGCGTCCTCCGCGTTGACATACACCCGCCGGGCCTCGCGCCTCTCGGCCAGCACAGGCTGAAGGTCGTGAACGCCGCCCGTGACCTCACCGAACGAATCGTAGGCCTCGCTGTGCGACGGCAGGCTGAACCACGACGGCATCCGTTTCATGCAGCCGTCAGTGAAGAATGCGTATGCCTGCGGGCCGGCGCCATCGCTAATCCCGTTCTTCAACAGCCGGTGTACGAGAATGACATCGGGTCCGGCAAGATCTTCGCGACCATCGTCTTCCTCGACCATGAAACTGCCGTAGTGCGTGACGAACTTGAGGCCGAGCGACGGGATCGCTTTACAGGCATCGCATTTGCAGGTGGTCGCGCGGGTCATGTCCTGGAGCCGGTTGGCGAAGTCGAAGTAGCACACCTCGATCAGCTCGACGAAGCGCTCACCGTCCTTAAATGCATTCGCGGCGGCGTAGCAGAAGACAGCGTCACCTTCGAGCTTCACAAACTTCATCGGCGGCGCGAGCCGCGAGCGTATGAGCTTCGTCAGCTCGCGGATGATGGCGTGCGCGTGTTCGAGCTCGGTGCCGGTGAGGAAGGCGGTGTATCCGGAGATATCGGCGAGCAGTAGGTAGCCCTTGCTGACGCGGCTATCGTCCTGTGTGATGTTCATCGGACTCCTTCGGCGTGCCACCGTACTTCGTACAACCGCACGCCTTCGTCGAAGCCTTTCGG
>JANPBN010000234.1:0-3162 GCA_031430415.1 Dehalococcoidia bacterium | reverse complement strand
CGAGATGGCGCCGTTGTAGTGGCCCATCGGCCCTTCGAGGCGGCCGAGCGTTTCGTTGAGGCGCGCCTCAAGATGCTGGTGCTTCTCGCCGCTCGCGTTCTCCATCTCGGCGCTAATATTCGCCGCGTCGGCCTCCAGGCGTTTCGTATCGGTCGCGGACAGCAGCATCTCCTGCACGGTCTCGACGCGCGACTTCGGGTTGAGGAACATGTGCTCGGCTCGGAGCAGCCCAATGCCCATAGCGCCGAACTCGACGGCGTTCTGGGCGTCGGCAGGGTTGTCGGCGTTGGTGCGCACCTTCATGCGAGCGACGCCGTCGGCCCACTGCAACAGCTCCGTCAGTTCCGGGAACTGCGACGGCGGCACCGTGGGCACCTCGCCGAGCATGACGGTGCCGAGGGAGCCATCGAGCGTCAGGATCTGGCCGTCGGAGATGGTAACACCGTTGATGGAGAACGTTCGCGCGTGTTCGTCGACGCTGATGGTCTCGCATCCGGCGACGCATGGCTTGCCGAAGCCGCGTGCGACTAATGCTGCGTGCGAGCTGAGGCCGCCGCGCTCGGTGAGGATGCCCTTGGACTCGTACATTCCCTGCACGTCGTCCGGCGATGTCTCCTCACGGACGAGGATGACGGACTCCTTCTCCTTGCCGCGGCGCGCCGCCTCGTCGGAGTCGAACACGGCTTTGCCGGAAGCGGCGCCGGGAGACGCCGCGAGGCCGCGCGCGATCTCGATGAACTGTGCCGACGACAGGAATTGCTGGTGCGCGGCGTCGTCCATCTCGTGCCACTGGCGCGCCGTCATCGTGCCGACGCTGCCGTCGCGGACGAAGATCATCTCGGGCTTGCTTGCGACAACGGCCGCGACGTCGTTCGCGACGGGACCGAGAGGCGCGATGATCGCGAGTGGGTCAAGTTGCGGGTGCAGCAGTTCGTTGATGCGTTCGGCCTTGACGCGCTGAAGGGCTGTCTCCTTGGAGATCAGCCCTTCCTTCGCCATGTCCACGGCGATCTTTACTTCGGCGCGAGCGGCGCGCTTGGCGACACGGCACTGGAGCATGTAGAGGCGGCCGTGCTCGAAGGTGAACTCGACGTCCATCATGTCGCGGTAGTGCAGTTCGAGTGTTTCGCAGATCGACGCGAACTGTTCGTAAAGCAACGGATTCGCTTCCTGCAGTTTGGAGATCGGCTCGGGCGTGCGAATACCCGCGACAACATCCTCACCCTGCGCATTGATGAGGTACTCGCCGCTGATTGCCCGCTCGCCGGTCGAGGCGTCGCGGGTGAACGCGACACCGGTGCCTGAGTCGGCGCCCATGTTTCCGAAGACCATCGTCTGCACGTTCACCGCCGTGCCCAGGTCGTGGGGAATCTTCTCGATCTCGCGATATCGGAAGGCCCGTTCGTTGTTCCATGAGTTGAAGACTGCGCGGATCGCGAGTTCCAATTGCAGCATCGGGTCATCCGGGAACGGACTGCCGGTTGCCGTCTGCACGAGGGCCTTGAACTGTGCGATGACGCCGCGGAGCGCATCGGGCGAAAGCTGCCAGTCTTCAGTGACGCGGGCGGTCTTCTTTGCGTCGTCGAAGATGGCGTCGAACTTCTTGCGTTCGAGATCCAGCACGATGTCGGAGAACATCATGATGAAGCGGCGGTACGCATCGTAGGCGAAGCGCTCGTCGCCGGTCGCCGCGATCAGGCCGGCCAGCGTCTTCTCGCTCAGACCGAGGTTCAATACGGTGTCCATCATGCCTGGCATCGAAAACTTGGCGCCGGATCGCACTGACACGAGGAGCGGCGCCGACGGATCGCCCAGCCGCTTACCGGCGGCGCCTTCCACCGCGGTGAGCGACAGCTTCACCTGGTCCAACAGTCCTTCGGGGAACTGCATGTCGTTGGCGGTGTACGCGTTGCAGGCGACGGTGGTGATGGTGAACCCGGGTGGTACCGGCAGGCCGAGATTTGTCATCTCGGCAAGGTTCGCGCCCTTTCCGCCGAGGAGGTCCTTCTGGTCCTTGTGGCCCTCGTGGAAGAGGTAGACGTACTTGGTTGACATCGTCGCTCCTCGGGCGGCCGGGATCGGCCGTTACGTGTCTGGGTACGAGATGCGGGCGCGCTCGCCGGAGTCCATGGCACGCCAGTACCAATAGCGTCACTGCAGCGCGGTAGTTTCGACGTGCTGGCTGCCCATTATCTGCGTCGCGATGTCCCTCAGCGCGCCGCGCGACCGGCCTGCCACCACCACGGCCGGAGCGCCAAAGTATACCACCCGATTCTGCCGCAAGCCCCTCTGTCTAATGCCGCGCCCTGCGGCCCAACCGCGATGCTACAATCGCGTCGCATGGACGAGCAACTCACCCCCATCCGGCGCCAGTATCTGGACGTGAAGCGGCGATATCCGCACGCCATCGTCTTCTTCCGACTCGGCGACTTCTACGAGACGTTCGATGACGATGCGGAACTGTGTGCGCGTGAGCTCGACATCACGCTGACGTCCAAACCGATGGGTAAGGGGCTGCGGGTGCCGCTCGCCGGCATTCCGTATCACGCAGTCGAAGGCTACCTGGCGAAGCTCATCTCGAAGGGCTACAAGGTGGCGCTCTGCGAGCAGATGAGCGATCCGGCGACCACGAAGGGGATCGTCGACCGGCGGGTCGTGCGGGTCGTCACTCCGGGCACCGTGATCGAGAACAACCTGCTCGATGAGCGCGCGAATAACTACCTGGCCTGCATCGCACCCCAGCGGCGTACGCGAGCGGACGAAGGATGGAGCGGCGACGCCGGCATCGCCTACGTCGACATCACCACCGGTGAGTTCGTCGCGGGCACGCTCTCGCCGGAGCAGGCGGCGGCCGAACTCGCGCGCATCCGGCCGTCTGAGGTGCTGTTGCCCGATGGCTTGAGCGCTCCGCCGTGGCTCGATCCGGCGCTGGCGGTGACGCGCGTGGAACCGCTCTGGTTCGACACGGATCTCGCAGACGTGACGGTCGTTGAGCACTTTCGCGTCGCGTCGCCGGAGGCGTTCGGCCTTGAGCGCGGATCGCCGGCGGTAGCGGCGTGCGCGGCGACGTTGTTGTACCTGCGCGAGAACCAGGCCGGCAGCATCGGACTGATCGCGGCCGTGCGCGCGCACCGGCACGGCGACTACGTCGGCCTCGATCCG
>JANPBN010000233.1:0-2661 GCA_031430415.1 Dehalococcoidia bacterium | reverse complement strand
GGGCGATGTTGGTGCACCACATCGGCACGCCCTGCGAGTAGTTCTTGGTGCCGTCGATCGGGTCGATCACCCAGGTCCAGCCTGTCGAGACATCGGTGGATGCGGCGGTCTCTTCCGAGAGAATCTTGTGGTCCGGGAACTCGGTGGCGAGGATCGATTTCACCAACAACTCGACATCGACGTCGGTTTCCGTGACGACGTTGCCGCGGCCTTTGGTGCTGACCGCGTGGGTGGTCCGGAAACGGGCGAGCGCAAGCGCACCGCCTTCGCGCGCGAGGCGCCAGGCGATGTCGAGCGCCGGAGCGCCGGACGTGGACGTGGGGAGGGAGGGGGTGGTCGTCATGCGAAGTAGGGTAGCAGAGGGGGTAGAAGCGAGAAGCGGGATGCGGGATCCGGGCGAGACGCGGGAAGCGAGGCAGCCGTATCCGCTGAGCAGACGGTTACCCCGAATAGGCCCCTTCCCTTGAGGTAAGGGGTTTGGGGTTAGGTCCCCCGTTTCCCGCGTCTCGCTTCCATCGTCGGCTATTGGACGATGTGCACCTTGATGGCGCCGCTGCTCTTGTCGTCGGCGGTGGCGTAGGCTTCGGCGACTTGCTCTAGCGAGAAGCGATGCGTGACGAGCGGACGCAGGGTGTCGGCATTGCGCCGCATGATCTCGATCGCCATCTCATAGTCGGACATGCGGCCGGGGCGGCCGTAGCAGTTCGAGCCGAAGATGCGCACTTCCTTGATGAAGAAGAAGATGGGGTGGATGGTCACGGGCTGCGTAAACGCGCCGAGCACGCTGATCCGCCCGCCGACGCCGACGATCTGCATCGCCTGGCCGAGGGTCTCGGCGTGGCCGCCGACGGTCTCGACGACGACGTCGGCGCCGCCGGGAATCTCGGCGCCCATCTTGGCGACGCCTTCGGGTGAGGGGTCGTAGACCGCATCGGCGCCGAGTGCCGTGGCCATGGCCTTCTGGTGCGGATGCCGCGCGGTCGCGGCGATGAACGACGCGCCCATGGCCTTCGCAGCGGCGATCGTCAGCAGGCCGATCGTGCCGGCGCCGAGCACGGCGACCTTCTCGCCGAACTTGAGGTCGACGATACGGAGGCCGTGGACATCGACGGCCAGCGGCTCGACGAGCGCGCCGAGTTCGCAGTCGAGTTCTGGCGGCAGCTTGTACATGGCATACGACTTGACGACCAGGTATTCGCAGAGCCCACCGGGAGCGTTGATGCCGTTCGCCTTGCGAGACGGGCAGAGGTGATACGCGCCGGAGCGGCACTGAACGCAGGTCAGGCACACATTGAACAGCTCCAGCGCGACGCGATCACCCTCCGCGAAGCCGGTGACGCCTTCGCCGAGCTTTGCGACCTCCCCGGCGACCTCGTGGCCCATGATGAAGCCGGGCGGCGTCGGGAACTCGCCGCGGAAGAAGTGCAGGTCGCTGCCGCAGACGCCGATGCTGCGGACGCGGACGAGCGCCTCGCCGGCTGCGGGCTCGGGCACGTCGATGTCGCGCATCTCGAACGTTCTCGGCGCCATCAGTGCTGCTGCCCTCATCGATGTTCCTCCGTTGTGCGGCGCATGCGTGGGTGCGCGATGTCGGCGTCGTGGATGGCCTCGGTTATGATGGAGGTGTGAGAGCGCTGAATCAACCGGAGTCCTGGTGGGGGTGGCACGGCTGGAACCAGCCGGAGCCACTTTCGATCACGCAAATCCTCCGTGCAAAGACGATGCCGCCTCGGGTGGCCGCGCTGCTCTGGCTCGTGATGGAACGCGGACGCTCGCTCGTGCTGGCGGCGGATCCGCCCGGCGCCGGCAAGACGACGATCCTGACGGCGCTGCTGGCCTTCGCGCGTCCTGATGCCTCGCTGTACTTCACGCGCGGCTGGGGCGAGACGTTCACGCTGCCGCCGATCGCGGCGGAGGATCCGCCCATCGTGCTGATGGTGAACGAGATCAGCGACCACTTGCCGGTGTACTCGTGGGGCCCGTACGTGCTCCGTGCGTTCGAGCTGATGGCCGAGGGCTACACGCTGCTGTCGACGATGCACGCCGATACGGTCGAGGGTGTCATCGACCAGCTGCGTGAGGAGAACGACGTGCCGGAGCGGCTGATCGGCCAGCTCGCGTTCGTCGTGCCGATCTACGTGGGGGCGAACCTGGGCCAGCGCGTCCGGCGCGTGAGCGAGGTCGCGGTGCTGGAGCCGCTCGGGCCGGGCTATGACCAGCACTCGGTGGCGCGATGGGACGCAGACGCCGACAGTTGGGACATCTTCACGACGCCGGCGCAGATCAACGCCGCCGCTCGCCGGCTGGGGATGGAGGAGGACGAGTTCCTCGACGCACTCGGCAAGCGGGAGCTGTTCCTGGAGTCACTGCTCGCCGATGGCGTCACCGAGATGGAAGACGTGCAGCGGCGCGTGTTCGCGTTCGCCGGGTATGCGGTCGTGGACGGCGAGGTTGAGGCGTCCTGACGCGAGGCGGCGCTACGTAACATCGACGAAACGTGGCCGACTCGGATCGGTAACACGGCCTCCGTACGCTGACGGCGTGCTCATGAAGGCCGATGCGTTGAGTCCACTCCAAGATACGCTGGTGGAGTTGCACGCCCGTTTCGCGGGCGTGTCGGCGGGCGATGTCGCGAGCTACATCCCTGAACTGAGCCGGGCT
>JANPBN010000232.1:0-2512 GCA_031430415.1 Dehalococcoidia bacterium | reverse complement strand
CGTGTAGCTGCGACGCAACTGGGAGCGGGGGGCCAGCGGCCCGCCGCTCCTCGTTTGCGGGGAAGTTGGCGGAGTTTTACACGATCTCCACACGCGGAACGCGGGCTGGCTGCGACGATACGTGTAAGGGAAGATACGCAGAGCACCCGAGGGATGCGCACCATGCCGGCTTCCGACACGATCGTCGTCATTGACGACGACCGCTCCATTCGCGAACTGACGCAGCTCTACCTGGAGAAGGAGGGCTTTCGCGTCGTGCTCGCCGTCGATGGCCCGGACGGTCTTGCCGCGGTCGCGCGTGAGCGCCCGAGCCTCGTCGTGCTCGACCTGATGTTGCCGGGCATGAGCGGCTACGACGTCTGCCGCGAGATTCGCACGTCCGACGGCGTGCCCATCGTGATGCTGACGGCCCGCGACGACGATGTCGACAAGATCGTCGGCCTCGAGTTGGGCGCCGACGACTACGTCACGAAGCCGTTCAATCCGCGTGAACTCGTCGCTCGCATCAAGGCAATTCTTCGCCGCGCGGCCGGGCAGGAAGTGGCATCGCCGAACGGCGTCGTCCGTGCCGGCGCAGTCGTCGTCGACAAGGCACGGCGCGAGGTCCGCATCGGCGATCGCGAGCTGCCCATGAGGACGAAGGAGTTCGATCTGCTGGCGACGCTCATCGAGAACGCCGGCATCGTCCTGACGCGCGAGCAACTGCTCGATCGCGTCTGGGGTTTCAATTTCTATGGTGAGACGCGCACGGTCGATGTGCACGTTCAGCATGTGCGCGCAAAGCTCGTCGACTCGGGCGTCGGTATCGTCACGGTGCGAGGCGTCGGCTACAAGCTCGTGGCGGACGCCGAGCGGTGAGGTTGTTCGGCAGCCTGCGATTCCGCCTCGCCGCGGCGTTTTTCGTGATCGTCTGCATCACGCTCGCGGCGGCGTTCACGGCGCTCTTCGCCCGCATGGCAGGCTATCGCGATGACGTGCAGCAAGGCACGCTCGACCAGGTTGCCGCGCCGATCTACTACAACCTGACGCTGTTCACCCCCACGACCGGCACCGGCGCCGTCGGCCAGGGACGCCGGCTGCGCGCCGAACTCGAGGACTATCTGCGCCTGCAGGGCGAAGCGGGCGTCACCGTGCTCTTGATCGATGCCAACGGCGCCGTCATACCCAGCCTCGGGGCCGACGAACGCTTGCTCGACGAACGCTTCGATGTGCCGCCACCGCCCGCGCGCGGACCCGACTTCTCGGACCTGCCCCGCGGGCGGCACACCACGAGCGATGGCCTGACCCTCGTCTATGTGACGGCCCCGACGCCGCGTCTCGTACGAGCGCAACCTGCCGCGATCTACGCGATCGTCGTCGCTCTGCCGGAGACATCGCGACAGCAAGCCTTCCGCGACCTCGCGCCGCGATTGCTCTTCGCTGGCGCAATCGGCCTCGTAGCCGCACTGCTGGCGATCATCGCGCTTTGGGCGTCGTTAGGGCGCACGCTGGGGAAGGTGACCGGCGCGATCCGCGCCGTCGCCGCGGGCGACTACAGCCATCGCGTCCCCGCATCCGGCCCGACCGAGGTGCGCGAGCTCGCCGCTGACGTCAACCGCATGGCCGATTCGGTCGAGACATCACGCCGCACCCTGCGCGAATTCCTGGCGAATGTGTCGCACGAACTCAAGACGCCGTTGACGTCGATCCGCGGCTTCTCCCAGGCGATGCTCGACGGCACGCTGGACACGCCCGATGAGCGCGCGCGCGCCGCCCGCGTCATAGACGCCGAGACGCGCCGGGTGCTGATGCTCGTCGGCGAACTGCTCGACCTGTCGCGTATCGAGTCCGGCCAGCAGCCGATGGCTATCGGCGACGTGCCGGCGGCCGAGTTGCTGGCGCACGCGCGCGACGTGTTCTCGCTTCGTGCTCAGGAGCAAGGGATCGCGCTGGGCGTGAGCGAACACGCTGCGCCGTCGGTTCGCGCGGACTTCGATCGCGTCGAGCAGGTGTTGAGCAACCTGCTCGACAACGCGTTCCGCCACACGCCTCGCGATGGACACATCACGCTGGGTGTGCGGAACGCCGGCGACGGATTCGCAGAGTTCTACGTGACCGATGACGGTGCCGGGATCGCCGCGGGGGATCTGCCGCACGTCTTCGACCGCTTCTACCGCAGCGCGCTCGGTGAGCCCGAGATGCCGGGCTCCGGGCTCGGGCTGGCGATCTCCCGCGAGATCGTGCGCGCGCACGGAGGCGCCATCCGCGCGACAGCACTCTCTGGCGGCGGCACGGAGTTCGCGTTCACGTTGCCCGTCGCGCCCGGCAGTGCCGACGACGCCCCGCCGATGCGGTGAGCGCCGCGATCGGCGCGCACCGGACTAGGGTGCGGTCTGCGGCTCGAGGTAGTACGCACGGAACAGTATCTCGCCACGACGCCGGCCCTCCGTGGCGACACCGCCCGGATACTTCGCGGCGATGGCGTCGAACTCCTGCACGTACGGTCCGAGCAGGAGGAACACGAGGCGTCGCG
>JANPBN010000231.1:0-2261 GCA_031430415.1 Dehalococcoidia bacterium | reverse complement strand
CAGCACCAGCATCGTGTCGCGGCTCACGGCGTCGACGGCGTTCAGGGCGGCGACGTAATCTTGCGTGAAGCGGAGGTTCTTCACGGGACCGACCACCTTGCCGTCTTCCACGAGGAACGTGCCATCGCGCGTCATGCCCGTCGTGACGACGTTCAGCGGATGCACCGTGCGCGTGTACCAGAACCGGCTGATCCAGATGCCGCGCTTCGTGCTCGCGATCATCTCGTCCCGCGTCGCATCCCCCGGCGCCATGAACATGTTGAGGGGCAGCGCGCCGAACGTCACGCCCGCCGGCAGCGCGTGCCCCGTCGAGCGATGATCGTCGCCGTACTTCCCCGCGAGATAGCTGTCCCAGACGATCCCTCGCGCGATGCCGTTCTCAACGAAATCGACGCGTTCGCGCGGGACCCCCTCGTAGTCGAACGGTGAGGGGATCCCGTCCGCTGACAATCCGTCATCCCAGATGCTGATCTTCTCGTCCATCACGCGCTCGCCGATGCGTCCCGACATGAAGCTTCGTTTCTCCATGAACGGCAGCGCGCCGAACGACAGGTACGAGAAGAAGTCGAGCAGATCCGTCACCGCGTACGGCTCCAAAATCACCTCGTACTCACCGGGTTCGACAGTCACCGGGTTGACGCCCCGTAGCGCACGATCCACCGCCTCGGCGCCCAGCGCCTCGCCGTCGATGTCGCCTGCGTCCATGCTCACGCGCGCCGCATATCCGCTCGACGTCTCCGACATGATCACGGTGTTGATGTCCGCCTGCGTTTCGACGTGGCGCGCAAAGACGCCGAACGAGTTGGCGATCGCCAGTTCCTGCGTCGTCGTGTGAAACGCGCCCGCGGCCGTCAGCCCGGCCCGCGACGACGCGTCGCACACCTGCCCGACGACGGCCGCACGCTCCTCGGGTCCGCAGCGCGCCGTCGTCTCGCGATACGCATCCGCATCGGGCACCGGCTGCGGTCGCGGCAGCGCGCGGAAGTGCTCGTTCTCCCGCTGATGCACCGCAATGTCGTACGCCTTGCGCGCCACCGTCGCCAGTCCCTCCGCCGATGTGTCGTTCGTCGATGCGACGCCAATGCGCTGGCCGATTACGGCGCGCACACGCACATCGAGGTCCGTCTGCTCGACGTTCTGGTGGATGTAGTTGTTCGCGAAGCGCGTGAGCGCCGAGTTGTGCCAGAAAACCTCGACCTCAGTGGAATCGGCGCGACTCGCCGCCATCACCCCATCGACGATCCGCCGTATCTCTTGTTCACCGAGCATGCTGCACGAGTCCCTTCCGCCGAACGCCTGTTGGCCCAGTGATAGAGTCTAGCCCGCCGTCAGTCAGCGCGCGCCCACGTCAGACACCGCACCGAAGCCGCGCCCGCGTCGAGCAGCGCCGCGGCGCATGCGTCGAGCGTCGCCCCGGTCGTCACGACATCATCGATGAGCAGGATGCGGCGATCCTCGCACCGCTCCGGCGCAGCCCGAAAGGCGCCCGCCACGATCACCCGCCGCTCGTCACGATGCATCGTCTTCGCAAGCGGCGCCGTATCCCGCACACGCCTCAGAGCACGCGTATCAATCGCCAGCGCATGTACGGCGGCAACGTGCCGCGCCAACTCCCGCGACTGGTTGTAGCCGCGCGACCGCTCGCGCCCTCGGTGCAGCGGCACCGGCACGACGACATCGATGCCCCGCACATCCGCCACGCCCGCCATCAGGCGACCCATCGGCGCCGCCAGCGATGTCAGGTCTTCGTACTTCAGTTGATGCGCCAGCGTCCGGGCTTCGCGCTCCATCACGTACGCCGAGCGGATCGAAACGAACGACGGCGGCGTCTTGAAACAGTGCCCGCACACGCCCGCTGCCTCGACCGGCACCCAGCATTGCTCGCAGCGCACGCCCTCCGTCAGTGGCAACAGCGATGCGCACATGTCGCACAGCAGCGCTCCGTGCGCGCCGCAAAGCGAGCATCGGGGCGGATACAACAGGTCGAGCGCGAAGCGGCCCGCGCGATCAAGCAGCGTTGGCATGAGACGCGAGTATACCGAAGGCCCACGCCGGTCGGGCCGAAGGCCCACGGCGCCCGCGCTGGCGGCAGATACAATGTCAACCGCGACCACACACATGCGGGAGGGACGCCGTGCCGTCGGTCAACGTACGCCTCTTCGCCGGACTGCGCGAGATGATCGGCGCCCGCGATATCGTCATCGACCTGCCGGACGGCGCCACGGCCGGCGACCTGCGCACGAAGCTCGGCGAACTGTACC
>JANPBN010000230.1:0-4391 GCA_031430415.1 Dehalococcoidia bacterium | reverse complement strand
CACCTCGAACGGCCCGACGAGGTGGCCGGCCGTGTTGATGACATCGTCCGACCGCCCGATGAACCAGAAGTAGCCATCGGCGTCCATCCGCCCGCGGTCGCCGGTGATGTACCAGCCGTTCTTGAACTTCGACTGGTACATGGCCTCGTTGTTCCAGTATGTCCGGAACATCGAAGGCCACCCCGGCCTGAGCGCGAGGTCGCCCTCCTCGCCCGGTCCGCGCAGATTGCCGTCGTCATCGATGACACCGGCCGTGATACCGGGCATCGGTTTGCCCATGCTCCCGGGCTTGATGGGCAGGATCGGGTAGTTGGCGATCATGATCGAGCCAGTCTCCGTCTGCCACCAGTTGTCGTGGAAGGGCAGCCCGATCGCACGCTCGGCCCAGACGACCGCCTCGGGGTTCAGCGGCTCGCCCACCGACATCATATATCGCAGGGACGACAGATCGTGCTTCTTCACGACGGCGTCACCGGCCTTCATCAGCAGCCGGATCGCGGTCGGCGCCGTGTACCACACCGTGACCTTGTGCCGTGCGATGACGTCGTACCACTTGCTCGCCGAGAAGCCGCCCTCGTATATCACCGAGGTCATGCCGTTCGTGTGCGGCGCGAACATCCCGTACGACGTGCCCGTGACCCAGCCGGGATCGGCCGTGCACCAGTAGATGTCGCTATCGTGGAAGTCGAGCACGTACTTGCCCGTCGCGTAGTGGCCGAGCACCGCCTGGTGCACGTGAACGGCGCCCTTCGACTTGCCCGTCGTGCCCGAGGTGTAGTGCATCACCGCCGGGTCCTCGGGATCGGTGCGAACGATCGTGTACTCCTCCGATGCATCGCGCATCAGCTCGTTCCAGGACAACTCGCCCGGTTCCAGCACCGGCTCCTTGCCATGATCGACGATGATGACGTGCTTCAGTTCCGGCAGATTCGGCCGCATCGCCGCGACCTTCGCGCGCTGTTCGGGCGATGTCACGAGCACCTTCGCGCCGGCGTCCGCCAGGCGGTCGCCCGCCGCGTCCGGCCCGAACGCGGAGAACAGTGGCCCGGTGACGCAGCCCGCCTTGAGCGTCCCGAAGACAGCGGCGTACAGCTCGGGCACGCGATCCATGAAGCAGAACACGCGATCGCCCTTCGCGATGCCCAGCGCGCCGAGCACGTTCGCGAACTGGTTCGAGAGCCGCGAGGCATCGGCGTACGTGTACCGCTCGATGTCGCCGTTCTTGCCCTCCCAGATCCAGCAGAGCTTGTCGCCGCGGCCGTGAACCACGTGGCGGTCGATGGATTCGTGGGCGATGTTTAGCCCACCGCCCGGCAGCCCATCGAGGTCCTTGATGACGTCCGGATAGTGGAAGCTCGCGCGGATCGCGTCGTAGTCATCGAGGTTCGGGCGCACCTGGAACTCGTCCGCCGGGGGCTTGGGGATGATCGGGTAATCCATGCGATGCCTCGTGCGTGTTGCGGACGGAGCCGGTTCGGCGGACGGTCGCACAAATCTAGCCCACCCCCTCGCGGAGGGTCAATGCTGCCACAAGCCTATCCGCGCGATAGCATACGATGCGGCGAGGAGCCGCGGGAGGAAGAATGACACGCACGCCACGGATGTTCCTGACCGCCGCCACGCTGCTCTTGGCCGGCGCCGCGCTGCTCCTGAGCGCCGCCTGCGACCGCGACAGCAGCGAACCGCCGGCACCGACGGCGACCGCCGCCGCGTCCGTCACCGCATCCGCCGAGCCGACGCCCGACCCAACGGACGAGGCGCTGGCCATCTCGCTGTCGCGCCTCGCCGCCCTCACACTCGCGCCGGCCGATGTCCCGCCCGGATACGAGGCACGCGCCAGCCTCCCCGTCGCGCGACGCGAAGCCGCCGTCGCGAATGTCGCCATCAAGCCGCTCGCCACGTTCCTCAACCTCTCCGATCTCGAGGGCGCATGGGTGTCGTTCTTCGTTCGCACGCAGCCCGAGACCTCGCTCAGCAGCCGGGTGTTCTCGTTCGCCAAGCCGGAGTCCGCCACGCGCCTCGTCGAGACGATCGCGGCGCTTTCGGTCGCTGACTATCCCGCTGCCACCGCTGTAGAGCGGGTGCAGGCCGACGATATCGGCGGTACGTCGCAGATGATGCGGTTTCGCGTGCCCGGCTCCCGCATGCTCGAGTACACGTGGACGCAGGGACGCTATGCCGGACAGGTGGTGCTGCGCTACGCCGGCGACATCGAGAGCACCGAGGATGTCGGGCTGATCGTCTCGCTGGCCCGCATCCAGGCGGCGAAGATGCAGGCCGCCCCGCCGTAAGCCCGTTGCGCCGCGGCACCCGCGCTTGCCAACATGAATGAGGCGTCTATCGCGACGCGCACCACACACAGGAGACCTCCCGATGCCGACAAAGGACGAACGCGAGCCATTCCACCGCATCACAGTCGCCGAGGCGAAGGACATGATGTCGGGCGATGCTGTCGTCATCGATGTACGGAACCCCGACGAATACGCAAACGGCCACGTTCCGGGCGCGACGCTGATCCCCGTGAACAGCGTCTTCGCCCGCAGCTCGGAGCTCCCCGCCGACAAGAAGATCATCTTCGTGTGCGCCGTCGGGCAGCGGAGCGCGCTCGCCGCCGAGATGGCCGCGGCCGCCGGCTTGCCCGCCGACCGCCTCTACAACCTCGAAGGCGGCACGGACGGTTGGCGCAAGGCTGGCGAGGCCGTCGAGTAGCTGCAGACAAGCGGCCCCGTTCTCGGGGCCGTTCTGACGAGGGACATGACGCGAACCATCGTCCTCTGGGACATCGACAACACCCTGCTGTACACGGGCGGGGCGGGTAGCCTCGGCATGACGCGCGCTTTCCGCGATCTCTACGGCGTCGATGACGCGTTCGGCCGGATCGAGTTCTCGGGACGCACCGACACGGCGATCTTCCGCGACTGTGCCCGCGAGCACGGCATCGCCGAGACCGCGCTCGCAACCGAGCAGCAGCGGTTTTTCGACGCGTACGTTCCCCATCTCGAGGCGGCGCTGCACGAGGTCGAGGGCCGTCTGATGCCCGGCATCGCCGAAGCGCTAGCGGCACTCGCCGCGGACGACGCCGTCGCACAGGGCCTCGGAACCGGCAATTTTCGCGAAGGCGGCGCGCTCAAATTGCGTCACTACGGCATCGACCACCACTTCCCCGGTACGGTCGGTGGCTTCGGCGAGGACTCAGAGTCGCGCGATGAGGTCATCGCGCACGCAATCCGTCGCATGTCGAACGGCGATGTCGCTCCGGCGCGCGTCGTCGTCATCGGCGATACGCCGCACGACGTGACGGCGGCCCACGCGAACGGCGCATTTGCGCTCGGGGTCGCCACCGGCCGCAACCCCGCATCGGAGCTGCTCGCCTGCGGCGCCGACATCGCGCTCGATGACCTCAGCGACACGGATCGACTTATGGAGATCGTTCTGGGCCTGTAGTGGCGAGGCTCGCCTCGCCCGTCTCGCTCCGAAGCACGGTGTTCACTTCGCGAGGGGATCGGCCGCTGCGACGGGCAGGCAGGAGTGCCTGCGCTACCACGCACCCGCCCAATCACCAATCACGAGTCACCAGCCCCTACCCCAGCAGCGGACCGCCCTTGTCCAGCACCTTGCCTTCGACGGAGATAACGCTGGGTCGCTCTTCGCAGTAGCCGCCAAGCTCACACTTCTCGAACAGGAAGCCGTTGTGGTCTTTCGAGTAGATGATCGTCCACGTGCCGATGATCAGGTTGTCAGTCCCCTTCTTCAGTTGGTCCTGCATCACCTTGATCAGCGCTTCGAGTTCCTTGCGGCCCACGGCGTCCTCCTCCGACTGGCGTTCGGTGCTCCCGGAAAGTATGGCACGGTGCCGGTCGCCGGTATACTCTCGCCAGCCACATGACGACTGACGCGCCACCGCTCCACCTCGCCGTAGACATCGCCGCCGGAAAGCGGCCGTTGACGATGGCGAATCCCGTGATGACGGCATCCGGCACGTTCAGTTACGGCATCGAATACGCCAAGATCCTCGACATCAACCGCCTTGGCGCCGTCGTCAGCAAGACGACGACGCTGCGCCCACGCGCCGGCAGCCCGGCGGGCCGGCGTATCGATGAGACGCCCGCGGGCATGCTCAACTCGATCGGCCTGCAGAACATCGGCATCGGCAAGCTGATCCGCGACATGGCGCCGGTCTGGGAGCGATGGCGCACGCCCGTCATCGTCAGCATCCTCGGCGGCAGCGTCGACGAATACGGCGAGTGCGCCGCTGCGCTCGAGGGTGTCGCCGGAGTGGCCGGCCTCGAACTCAACATCAGCAGCCCGAACGCACATCAGGGCGGCATGGAGTTCGGCCAGGATGCGAAGACAGCAGCCGCCGTGACAACCGCATGCGTGCGCGCGACGAC
>JANPBN010000229.1:0-3881 GCA_031430415.1 Dehalococcoidia bacterium | reverse complement strand
GACCAGAACGAGACGGCGCCGAAGACGAGACAGAAGGCGACGAGCGCGAGTGCCGCCACCCAGGGGTCGCCGAGCTCTGCGGCATCGGGGACCTGGCGGAAGGCGGCGCTGTTGTATGCCGGATAGCCGTCGCCGTTCACGGCCATGACGGCGGACGCGTGCCGCTCGATGAAGAGATTACGGAATGGCGCCCAAACGCCGCCGAGTGCGCCGAGGATATCGACGCTGATTCCCTCGACCAGCTTGTACATGAGCACTCCGGTTGCGCCGAGTGCCGTCGAGCGCGAGAGCACGGCGAGCATGAACGCGAGCATGCCGTAGGGCAGGATGGTCAATGCTGCCCGCGCGATCATCTGCGGCACATCGACGAACGGCGGCCCGCCGCTATCGAACTGCGTCGCGTACTTCGAGGGGTCGTCGACCAACTGCGTCGCGAGCAGGGAGAATGCCATGCCTACGGCGAGCGCGAGCAACATGCCGACGGTGCAAATCAGCGCCGTTGTGACGAGCTTCGCCGCGAGAAACTCGGTGCGCGTGACGCCGCGGGCGATCGACAGGCGCACGCTGCCCCAGCCGAAGTCGGTGGCGACGACGGATGCGGTGAAGAACGCGATGAACACCGGCCCCCAGTATTGTCCGGAATCCAGCAGCGGCAGGATGGAGTACGGCCAACGGAACGTGAACGCGCTCCCGAAGCCGTAATCCTCAATGTGATTGCGTTCGTCGAAGTACGTCGCGACGCCGGCGACCCAGATCTGGACAGCGACGCCGATGATGAGGAACAGCAGCAGAACGTAGGGCAACCAGCGAGTGCGCGACTTCATCCACTCGGCGGCGAAAAGCTTAAGCACCAGCATCGCCTTCGCCCGTCACTTCGAGGAAGAAGTCTTCGAGCGAGTTGTCGCGCGTACGCAGTTCGGTGAGCCAGATCTGACGCTCGGCGAGGGCGCGGCTGATCTCTGCGGCGCGATCGGCGGGCGCCTCGACGGCGATGCGGCCATCGGCCTCGCGGGTGATGGCGCCGGGCCAGCCGAGTGCACGGATGGCGGCTTCGGCGCCGGCGGCATCGGTCGTGCGGAGTTCGAGGACGCCGCTGGCCGAGACGAGCGACGCGACGGGCCCTTGCGTGAGGAGGCGACCGCTCTTGAGAATCGCGACCTCGTCGCACATCTGCTCGACTTCGCTGAGGATGTGGCTGGAGACGAAGACCGTCTTGCCCTCGGCTGCGAGCTGACGGACGAGCGAGCGGAATTCGCGGATGCCGGCGGGGTCGAGGCCGTTCGTCGGCTCATCGAGGATGACGAGTTCGGGATCATGAAGGATGGCGGTGGCGACGGCGAGGCGCTGGCGCATGCCGAGCGAGTACGTGCGCGCCTTGTCGCGGCCGCGCGTCGTGAGGCCGACGAGCGCGAGCACCTCATCGATGCGGGCGTTGGTGATGCGGGGATCGATCTTCTGCCAGAAGCGCAGGTTGTCGCGCGCGGACATGTGGGGAAAGTACGACTGCCCCTCGATCGTCGCGCCGGTGCGGTGGAGGGCTTCGGCGAGGTGGGTGCGGGTGTCGAGGCCGAAGAGTTCGGAGTAGCCGCTGGTCGGGGCGACGAGGCCGAGCATCGTGCCGATGGTCGTTGTCTTGCCGGATCCGTTGGGGCCGAGGAAGCCAAAGACGCTTCCTCGGCGCACCTCGATGCTGAGGCCGTCGACGGCGGTGCGTTTGCCGTAGCGCTTCGTCAGGCCGACGGTGCGCAGCACGATGTCCGCCGGGTCGGATGATGCTGGTGCGGAGGTGGCTGCCAGACGTGCCTCGATTCACAGGTTGTTAGCGCGACAATACGGTAGTGGCGCGAGGTAGGTCAACTGGTGATTGCGGCTGGACGTTGGAAGTTGGAGGTTGGTGACGAGCTACTCCCGCCCCCGCACCGCATACACCCGCACCGGTTCGCCGACGCCTTTCATCTCTTGCTCGCCGCGATCTTCGAACTCGACGCCGGCGGAGGAGCGGGCCATGCCGCGCACGACGTCGGAGACGAGGATCTCGCCGGGAGCGGAGAGGCCGCAGATGCGGGAGGCGATGTTGACGGCCCCGCCGTACACGTTGTTGTCTTCGCGTATCACATCCCCCGCATGCAGCCCGATATGCAATCCCAGCTCGGACGCCGCGCTCAGTGCGAGGCAGCGCCGGGCGCCATCGATCGCCTGCGCCGCCGACGGGAACGTCGCGAGGACGCCATCGCCGAGCAGTTTGCCTTCGATCGCGGCTCCGCCGGCTTCGCGGATGGCGGCGCGGAGGCCGGCGTCGAGCGCGCGCGATATGTCGCGGAAGCGCGCGTCGCCGAGGCGCTCGGTGAGTTCTGTGGAGGAGACGATGTCGGTGAAGAGGATGACGGCCGATCCGCCGCCCGATGCCGCGGGCCCCGCGGAAGGCGTGGCGGACGGTTCGTCGGCTTCAGCGAGAAAGCGTTCGACGACGCTCAAGGTTTCGTCCGCATCTGACTCCGGTGCAAACTTCGTCATGACCACTCGTGCGTCGGGGATGCGCGCGCCGAGCTGCCGCAGCATGTCGCCGCTCGGTACGGGCATGTCGTCACGGCCGATGACGAGCGTGCGGGCCTGGATGTTCCCGACGAATGCTGCGGCGTTGTACGTCGGCGTCGCGGCGGCGAATGACCGCACCAGTTCCGGGGTGCTGTTCTTCGCCAGCCATTCCACCAGTTCCTGTGACTCGCCAGTCCAGCCATTCATCGTCAGCGCCATGAGCGACAGGTATGACTCCCAGTCCTCGCGCAGCACGGCGCCGAGCGCGCGCATCCGCGGGATGCGACCCATCTCGGCAGCGCGGGCATACGTTTCCCGCAGCAGCAGGCTCGTGACGCGCTCGGGATGTTCGGCCGCGTACTTCATGATGATCGGGCCTGTCATACCCATGCCATACAGCGCAAAGCGGGGCCAGTTCAGCCGCTCGATCACGGCCTCGAGATCGAGGGTGAGCGCGTCCATCGAGAAATCCTCGATGTTGCGGTCAGAGCGGCCGCAGCCGCGGAAGTCGAACGTCGCCACTGGTCTCGACGGGGAGAACAGCTCCAGCGGAAACCTGCCTCGAACGGATTCCCATCGCGATTCGCGCACGTCAGAGAACGGCGCTGCGGGGCCGAGGATGAGCGGGGTCCCCGGCCCGTTCCCCTCGACAGCGTAGGCGACGGTCACGCCATCGCTGGCGGTGCAGTAGCGAACTTGCGGTTCCATGCTCACGGTTGCCCTCGCACGGCGTATACGCGCACTGGCTCGCCGACGCCTTTCATCTCTTGCTCGCCACGATCTTCGAACTCGACGCCAGCGGAGGAGCGGGCCATGCCGCGCACGACGTCGGAGACGAGGATCTCGCCGGGAGCGGAGATGCCGCAGATGCGGGAGGCGATGTTGACCGCGCCGCCGTAGACGTTGTTGTCTTCGCGGATCACGTCGCCCGCGTGGAGGCCGATGTGCAGCCCGAGTTCGGACGCCGCGCTGAGGGCGAGGCAGCGGCGAGCGCCATCGATGGCCTGTGCCGCCGACGGGAACGTCGCGAGGACGCCGTCGCCGAGGAGTTTGCCATCGACCGCCGCGCCGCCCGCGTCACGGATGGCGGCGCGGAGGCCCACGTCGAGCGCGCGGGATGCGTCGCGGAAGCGGGCGTCGCCCATGCGCTCGGTGAGCGCGGTGGAGGAGACGATGTCGGTGAACAGGATGACGGCCGTGCCCGGTGCGTGTGACCGCGCGTCGAGGACTGGCGCGGGCGATGGACTGGCCGGTGCGACGTTGACGCCCATGAACTCCAGGGTCGCAGCGAACACGTCGTTTCCGACGTCGTTTGTGGCGGCGACGCGGCAGCTCGGCACGAGGCT
>JANPBN010000228.1:0-4310 GCA_031430415.1 Dehalococcoidia bacterium | reverse complement strand
TTCGTCGTCACGGCCAACAAGGAAGTGATGGCGAAGCACGGCGGCGAATTGCTGCGGCTCGCGCGCGAGCACAACGTCGACCTGTTGTATGAAGCAAGTGTCGGCGGCGGCATCCCGATCATCGCGCCGCTGAAGCGGGATTTGCTCGCGAACGACATCGTCGGCGTGACGGCGATCATCAACGGCACGACGAACTACATCCTGACATCGATGTCGAAGAGCGGCGCATCGTTCGCCGATGCGCTGGCGGCCGTGCAGCGCCTCGGCTACGCCGAACCGGATCCGACGAACGATGTCGAGGCCGTCGATGCTTCGTACAAGCTTTCGGTGCTGGCGACGCTCGCCTTCCATGTCGATGTGCCACCGGAGCAGGTCTACCGCGAGGGCATCACGAAGCTGACGCCGGGGGACTTCGCGTATGCGCGCGAGCTTGGCTACGCGATCAAGCTGCTCGCGATCGGCCGCAAGACGGACGCGGGCATCCAGGTGCGCGTGCACCCGGCGCTGATCGCTTCGGACGAGCTGCTGGCGAACGTCGATGGCGTGCTGAACGCGGTGCAGATCGAAGGTGATCTGATGAACCGGGTGCTCTTCCAGGGTCCGGGCGCCGGATCCCTCGCGACGGCGTCGGCCGTCGTGGCGGATGCGCTCGACGCGGCGGTGAGCATCAGCACGGGCGTCTACTGGCCGCACTCGCTGCGCCGCGAGGTTCACCTGCGCGTGCTTTCCATGGATGACGTGCGGACGCGCTACTATCTGCGCCTGCGCGTAGCGGATCGGCCGGGCGTGCTCGCGCTGGTCGCGGGTGCGCTGGGTGCGGCAGGCATCAGCATCGCGTCGGTGATCCAGAAGGAGCTTGACGGAGAGAGTGCCGCCGAGATCGTCATCATGACGCACGATGCGCGCGAAGCCGATGTACAATCGTCACTCCGCACGATCGACGCGATCGATGGAGTGCAGAGCGTCGCGCAGTTGCTGAGGGTACAGTCATGACGATGTTTGATCCGCAAAGCGATACCCGCACCGGCGATGTCGTGCCATGGTTGCAGGATCAGGTGAGCGGACTGAAGGCGCAGATCGGCCGCTTGCAGCAGCAGGGCGACCAAGCCTCGGCCGCGGTGGTCGATGTGAATGAGAAGCTACGCGACAACGAGGCGCGCATCCGCGAGATCACGGCGCGGACGTTGGGCGTGCCGGTGATCCAGGAGCAGGTACGGCAACTGTCCGGCCTGCTCGAGCGCATCCAGGATGCGGAAGTGCTGATCGACACGAAGTTCGAGATCCTCGAGAGGCAGCAGGCCGAGGAGCGCGCGCGCGACCAGGGTGAGAAGAACGACCTCTACCGGCGGGTCCAGGAGCTCGAGCGGCGCGCCGAAGGTTTGCTCGAGCGCCAGGCGAGCTTCGACGACGCGCACCATCGCTTCCAGGAGGAGGTGTCGCGCTCGAACATCCAGTTCCAGACCGTCAATCAGCGGCTCGAGACGGTTGAGGGCAAGACCGGGCGAACCGTCGACGGGCTGACGCGCCTGGATCAGGTGCATAGCGAACTGGAAGCCGCGGTTCGCGCGCTGCGGCGCGAAGACGACGTCCTTGCGGAGCGCTCGCGTCTCGCCCACGAGGTCGCGGCGCGGCTGGAGATCGAGATCCACACGCAGGCCGAGGAGTATCGCCAACTGCCGTTGCTTGCGGAGCGTGTCGAACTGCTGCGCGCCGAACGCCAGCGTTTGGAGGATCGCGTCTCGCGATCGGAAGAGGGGCTGGCGGAGCACGCGACGCGCATTGAGCGCCAAGAGGATGCGACCCAGCACGTGGACACGCGGCTGAAGGCGCACGATGGCCGCATCGAGCACGTGCACCAGATTACGCTGGACTATCGCCGGACGCTGACGGACCAGCTCCTGAAGCTGAACCAGATGCTCGAACGGATGAAGCGACGGCAGGTCGAAGAGATGGAACGCGAAGTGAAGGAACTGCGCGTCCAGTCGAACCAGTTGAAGAACGATGAGCATGACGTTTGATCCGGCGCTGATCGCGCAGGACGCGCCGGGCCGCGGCGTGCTGCGGCGCTTCAGGGAACATCTCCCGGTCACGGACGCGACGCCGATGATCTCGCTCGGCGAGGGCGATACGCCGCTGATCCGCTCGACGCAGATCGCGGGCGACATCGGGTGCGAGGCGTTGTACTTCAAGCTTGAGAGCTGCAATCCCACGGGCTCGTTCAAGGATCGGGGTATGGTCGTCGCCGTCGCGAAGGCGATGGAGGCCGGGGCCAAGGCGATCATGTGTGCGTCGACCGGGAACACCAGCGCGTCGGCGGCGGCATACGCGGCGCGCTATGGCCTGGCGGTCTACGTGATCGTGCCAGACGGCAAGATCGCGCGAGGTAAGCTGGCGCAGGGCGCCGTGCATGGCGCCGAGATCATTGCGGTCGAGGGCAACTTCGACGATGCGCTGCGGATGGCGCGCGAGATCACGTCGCGGCATCCGATCGCGCTCGTGAACTCGGTGAACCCGTATCGCATCGAAGGGCAGAAGACCGCCGCGTTCGAGATCAGCGACGCGCTGGGCGACGCGCCCGACGTGCTGGCGATCCCGGTCGGCAACGCCGGGAACATCACGGCGTACTGGCGGGGGTTTGTCGAGTACCACCACATGGAGCGGACGAGCCGTCGCCCGCGAATGCTCGGCTTCCAGGCGGCGGGCGCGGCGCCGCTGGTCCAGGGCGCGCCCGTGCAATCCCCGCAAACGATCGCATCGGCGATCCGCATTGGCAACCCGGCGTCGTGGAAGTCGGCGATCGCCGCGCGCGATGAGTCGGGCGGCAGCATCGCCGCTGTCACCGACGACGAGATCCTTTCCGCGTACCGGCGCCTGGCGAGCGAGGAGGGCGTGTTTTGCGAGCCCGCCTCGGCCGCGTGCGTGGCGGGGTTGCTGAAGAACGCGGCCTCCGGCACGTCGTACGCCGGGCAGACGATCGTCGCGATCATCACGGGCAACGGCCTCAAGGACCCCGAGACGGCGCTCCAGGCGGACCCGCCGATCCACCACGTCGCGGCGGATCTCACTGCTATCGAGCGTGAGATGGGCTGGGCGTAGGGGCGGCCGCAGACCTCCGAAGCACCAAGAACCAGGGTTGAGCACCAAGTAGGCGCGAAAACGCGTGAAGAAATCCTCGCGCTCCTATTGACATCGTGCCATCACTATGCCATCATAACGCCATACAGAAGCAATCACCGACAGGCCGGAGGCCACCGTGGCTACCGAACTCCGCACAGAACCCGTATTCGACGCACTCAAGCAGCCGTTGGCGCTGATCGAGGGTGACGAGCGCCGCCGCCAGATCGAGGCATACGTCGAGGCGGCGCATCTGCCGGTCGAGCGCGCTGTCTTCGACCTGATGTCGCAACTCGTACAGACAATCGATGAGCGGGTGGGCGAGCACTACCGCATCCGCCTCGCGTATCGCACGGGCGGCCTCGGCCTCGAGATCGAAGAGAAGGTACAGAACGGGGATGAGGCTCGCTGGTCGACGCTGGATGGTGACGTCGAGAAGATCACGATCCGGATTCCGGCGGAACTGAAGGATCTGGCGACGCAGGCCGCGCAGCAGGCGGGCACCTCGGCGAACTCGTGGTTCGTGAAAGCCCTGGCCCGCGCCATCCGCAACACCGGATCCGCCGCGCCGCAGCCGCCACCACGCTGGCGCGAAGGCCGCCACGACGATCGTCGCGGCTCGCGCTTCAGCGGCTGGGTGGGCGGCGACGACGAATAGCGCAGGTACCCCGCGAGGAGCGGGCAAGGAGGACACGATGCAGAACTGGATTTTCGACGAACTGACGTACCGCCAACGACGCGATGGTCTCAACGCGATGAACCGCCATGCGCTGGAGGCGAAGATGGCATTCGACGCCGAGCACCACGGCCTGCGCGCCGGGATCGCCGAGGGGCTCGTCCGGCTCGGCCTGATGCTCGATCGCGTCGCCGGCCAGCGTGCCGCGACCTTCGGCCGGTAGAGAGGCGACGAGATGAGAATCCTTTCCTTTGTCCTCGCGCTGCTCCTTCTCGATGGCGCCGTCGAACCGACGCAGGGCTGGCTGATCACGCTCGTTGTCATGACGGGCGTGGCGGCGATGCGCTTGCGGCCATGGAACCCGGCGCATCTGCGGCCGGCGTTGGACATGCGGCTCGCCGCGTTCGTTCTGGCGATTCTCCTGCTTGCGGGTACCGTCGAGCCGACGCGCGACTGGCTGATTGCGCTCTCGGGCGTGACCGGTGTCGCGGCTTTCATGCCCCGCATGTTCGCTCTCGAT
>JANPBN010000227.1:0-11633 GCA_031430415.1 Dehalococcoidia bacterium | reverse complement strand
GGCCGTAGTCCTTCGTCACGCGCATGATCATCTGGTAGATGGCGGCCGGCCACACCTCCCAGTTGAACTCCGTGCGCGGCCCTTCGCCCGGTATGCCGCGCGTGCCCAGGTTGCGGTCTTGCGGCGCGTTCGCGACGCGCGTCCGCTGGTAGAGGTTGATGCCGATGAAGTCGAGTTTGTCGCGCATCGCCTCCATGTCGCCCGGGCGGATGTCCATGCGCTCCAGCGTGCGCTCCTGCTCGACGTAGGCGCGCGGGTACTCGCCGTGGTACATCGGGCGGAGGAACCAGTCGTTGCTGAACGCGTGCTGTCGCTCCGCCGCCGCCCGATCCTCCTCGCTGTCCGATGCCGGGTACGCCGACGACATGCTGTATGCGGTGCCGATCGCCTCCGGCTTTCCCGTCGCCCGCATCGCCTTCAGCGCCGACGTCTGCGCCAGGTTGACGACGTGCGTTGCCTTCAGTCCGAGCCCTGAGTCGCGGATGCCGGGCGCGTGCTGCCCAAACAGGTAGCCGAGGAACGTGAACACCCACGGCTCGTTGAAGATGATCCAGTTCTTCACGCGGTCGCCGAGCGCGTTCGTCACGACCTCCGCGTAGCGGCTGAAGTGGCCGACGATTTCGCGGTTCGCCCAGCCGCCTTCATCCTGCAGCGCCTGTGGCAGATCCCAGTGATACAGCGTCGGGAACGGCGTGATGCCCGCTTCCAGAAGCCCATCGACGAGGCGGCTGTAGTAATCGAGGCCCTTCTGGTTCACGGCGCCCTTGCCGTCGGGAAAGATCCGCGGCCAGGCGATGCTGAAGCGATAGCCGCGGAGCCCCAGGTCCTTCATGATCGCGATGTCTTCCGGGAATCGGTGGTACTGATCGCACGCGACATCGCCCGTGTCGCCCGTGATGATCTTGCCCTCGGTGTGCGAGAAGCGATCCCAGATCGACTCCCCTTTGCCGTCCTCGTTCCACGCGCCCTCGACCTGGTACGACGCCGTCGCCGTGCCCCACGAGAAATCCGCCGGAAACTGCACCTTCTTCATGTCACTGCTCCTGTCGCGATGGCCTGCCCCGCGCCTGTCGCGGTGGTGATGTATGCGCCGCGACAGAGTGCCACAGCGCGCCGGTTTGAACCACCGCGCCGCCCAGGAAGCAGTGAGAGTGGGCGGCGAGTGTTAGCGTCGGCTACGACCCTGGCACGCGCAGAGCTCGGGTGGTTCCGTCAGGCTACGCCCAAATAAGAAAGCTTCTCTGTGGTCTCCGCGTCTCGGTGTTGACTCAGACCATCCCCAGCAGCGAGTAGCCGCCGTCGACGAGCAGCACCTGGCCGATGATCATGCTCGCCGCAGGTGACGCGAGGAACGCCACCGCATCCGCCACGTCGTCCGGGCAGACGTGGCGGCCCGCTGGCACCTTCGCCTCGTAGCCGCCGACGAGCTCCGTATCCATCATCCGCACGCCGTCCGTGCCCTCGACGAGCCCGGCCGACACCGCGTTGACGCGAATGCCGCGCGGCGCCAGCTCCACGGCGAGGTAGATCGTCAGCGACTCCAGTGCGCCCTTCGACACACCGACGGGCGCGTACTTCGGCACATAGCGGTCAGCACCTGGCGAGAGCATGTTGATGATTGCGCCGCCCTCTGCCATGTACTTCACCGCAGCCTGCGCGGCGAACCACGGCCCGAAGACGTTGACGTCCATCGTGTGCCGCAGGTGCTTTGGCAGGGAGTCGATGGCCGGGCGCGGCCGCTCGAGGCCTCGCGCGGCGCTGTTCACGAGCACGTCGATCCGCCCGAACCGGTCGCCGGCGTCGCGCACCATCGCGAATACGGCATCGCGATCCCCGACGTCGCACTGCAGAGCCTCGGCTCGCACCCCCAGCGCCGCGATCTCGGCGACCGCCGCATCGGCCGACTCCTTGCTGCGCGAGTAGGCGATGACGACATCGGCGCCGTCACGCGCCAGCTTCAGCGCGATCGCCTTGCCGATCCCGCGCGTCCCGCCCGTCACGATCGCAACCTTGCCGGTGAATGTCCCCATTGTGCGGTTCCTCCGTGATGAAGGTTAGCGAGAGGCGAGCAGCGGGCACAGCGGCGCCGTGACGCGGCAACGCACGGCCGTGGTAGCGCAGGCACTCCTGCCTGCCGTCTCGCCTGGCGATCAAGGCGACCGCGGCATCCGCTGAATCGACGTGGAACGAAGGGCGCGAGCAGCGATGCCGTTACAGGCGGCGAGTGCCGGCGAGGATCTCCGCCAGCCGATCGACCGCAGTTTCGAGGCGGCCCGGTTCGTTCGTGATCACGTGCTCGAATTCGCCTGCCCGCGTCATCTCGTCCCTCGCCGTCGCGAGGCGCCGCGCGATGCGTGCCTCGTCATCGGCCCCGCGCCCCCGGATGCGCTCCTCGAGTTCGTCGAGCGACGTTGGCGCGATGAAGATTGTGACGGCATCCGGCATCAGGTGCTTGATCGTCGCCGCGCCCTGCACGTCCGTCCGCACGTAGACATCGAGGCCCTCGGCGAGCTTGTCGAGCACTTGCTGCCGCGGCACGCCCGAGCGATGCATGTAGACGTTGGCGTATTCCAGCAGTCCGTCGCTCGCGATCAGTGCGTCAAACTGCTCCTCGGACACAAAGTAGTAGTCGACGCCCTCGCGCTCGCTCTCACGCGGCGCGCGCGTCGTGCACGTAATGACGCGATGGAAGCGACGTCCCCGCCGCTCAAGCTCATCGAGAATCGCATCCTTGCCGACGCCCGATGGCCCGGACAGGACGACCAGCAGCGGCGCCCGGGCGTCCGTCATCCGGCGCTCAGTCGTTCGAGGTCATCCCAAAAGCCGGGATACGAGACGCCGACGGCATCCGCCCCATCCACCGTCACTGCCTCCGTCGCCGCGAGGCCGGCGATCGCCATCGCCATCGCCAGGCGGTGATCCCCAAACGACTGCACGGTCCCACCGCCGCGCAGCCCGGCCGCGCCTTCGATGCGCATCCCGTCCGCCCGTTCTTGAACATCGGCGCCCAGGGCCAAAAGATTCGAGACGACGGTGGCGATGCGGTCTGACTCCTTCACCCGCAGTTCCTGCGCTTCATCCCGAATCTCGGTCGCGCCGTGCGCGAACGCCGCCGCGACAGCCAGCACAGGCGCTTCGTCGATCGCGCGCAGCAGCAGCTCGCCCCCGATCTCCGTGCCTTCGAGCCGCGCCGATCGCACGACAATGTCGCCGACCGGTTCACCCGCCACCGTGCGCTCCTCCTCGATCGCCAGGTCTGCGCCCATTGCGCGCAGAACGTCAATGACGCCCGAACGCGTCGGATTCAGTCCGACGCCCGTGAGCCGTAGTTCTGCGTCGGGGTGCACCGACGCCGCGACCATCCAGAACGCGGCCGCCGAGATGTCGTTCGGCACGCGCATCGACAGCGGCGTCAGCCGGCGACCGGGCCGGATGCGCGCTACCCCGCCCTCACCGCCGATGTCCGCGCCCATTGCGCCGAGCATGCGCTCGCTGTGATCCCGGCTGGTCGCCGGCTCTTCGACGATCGTCTCACCCTCCGCATAGAGGCCGGCGAGCAAGATCGCAGACTTCGTCTGTGCGCTCGCGACGGGCGTGCGATATCGCACACCACGTAGGCTGCCACCTCGGATAGTCAGCGGCGCCATCCGCCCTCCGTCACGTCCGTCAATCTGCGCGCCCATGAGACGCAGCGGCTCCGCAATGCGGGCCATCGGCCGCGTGCGGAGCGATGCGTCGCCGCTGAGCACCGACAGGAACGATTGCGCCGCAAGCAGCCCGGACATCAGCCGGATCGTCGTGCCGGAGTTGCCGCAATCGAGGACGTCGGCCGCCTCTCGCAGGCCATCGAGCCCAACGCCGTGTACCGTCAGCACCCCAGCGTCGAGTTCCGAGGCGACGCCAAGCGCGCCCAGCACCGCGAGCGTCGACAGGCAGTCTTCTCCCGTGAGGAAGTTGTGGATCTCTGCGTCACCGTCGGCAAGCGCGTTGAACATCGCCGCGCGGTGAGAGATCGACTTGTCTCCCGGGACGGCGATCGTACCGCGCAAACGCTTCGCCGGCGAGACGGTGCGGCTGCTCAACGCTTCTTCTCCCGCTTCTCGAGATCGCGCAGCACTTCGTCCTGTTTCCGCATCATGTTGCCGATCGCCGACCCGAACAGGAAGTCGTTCATGCTGACCTTCGGTACCGGCTCGCCCGAGGGTCGACGCGGCGGTCCTGCCGCCATGTAGTGGTCGCGTTCCATCTGCGGGCGCGTGAACTGCCGCAGCAACGGCTCGCTCTCGCCCGCCATGATCGCGCTGCGGTACGCCGCCAGTTCCTCGATCAACCGGTCGATCCAGTGCGCGACGTTCTCGCGGTTCGTTTGCATGATGTCATGCGCCATCTCGGGCGAGCTCGATGCCAGGCGCGTCGTATCGCGGAAGCCGCTCGCCGCGAGCGATGCCAGCTCCGGCCATGCCGCGCTCCCGTATGCCATCGAAAACAGTGCCGATGCCACGGTCAGCGGCAGATGGCTGATCGCTGCGACGTAGCTGTCGTGCTCGTCGGCGTCCATGAAGAGCGGCTCGCCGCCCACCGTCTGCGCGAGCGCGATGACGCTATGCACCGCGGCCTCTGGCGCATCGACCGAAGGCACGATCACCCAGGGGTTGCCTCGAAACAGGTCCGCGTCTGCGACATCGATGCCGGCCGTCTCTTTCCCGGCCATCGGATGCCCGCCGACGAAGTACACCGACGCGGGCAGCTTCTCTTTCGCCCAGCGCATGACGGCGCCCTTGGTGCTCGCGGCGTCCGTCACGACCGTACCGTCGGCAAGCGCCGGCGCGATCTCCTCGAAGATGCGTGGCATCGTCAGGATCGGCGAGGCGACGATCACCAGCCGCGCGCCGCGCACGGCGTCCTCCGGCGTGCGCGCATCGACATCGATGGCGCCGAGCTTCTTCGCCTTCTGCGCCGTCTCGCGCGAGCGGGCGACGCCGGCGATCTCGACATCGCCCAGGCCGGCGCGTTTGAGCGCGAGACCGATCGATCCGCCAATCAGCCCCAGCCCAATGATCGCGATGCGCTCCATAGCGCCTCCTGTCGTGACTATGCGTCGTCGGCAGCCTGCAGGCGCGCCAGCCGCGGATCGGCGTTTGCGCCTGCAGCGCGGGTATCCTGCTCCCTGATCATACGCACAACGTCGGCGTCAGCGCCCGTCGCAGCCACCATTTCGGCGCCAAGCCGCGGATGATGCATCAGCCGCCAGAACGCCTGCCTCCATGCTGACCCATGTTCGGCGGCGATCCGGGACTGCATGCTGGGCAGCAAAACGTGCACGACGCGCTGCCAGAGCGCCACGCGACCCTTGCCACAGTCGTGCAACAACGCCGCCGCGAACAGCGCCGCATCCTCCGCCGCTGACTCATCGCGCACGCGCCCGAAGACGACGATGCCGTGCTCCTGGTCGCGGACCATCATGCTCTCGAACACCGCCTGCTGCGCGGCATTCAGATACCGGTAGGCGTCCGCGCGGTCGTCGGCGTCGACCCGAGGCCGCAGCGCCCCGAAAAACTGGCGCATCCGGTGGCCCGCCCGCCCCGGCATCAGCTGACGCCTGTAAACAAATGCACGAGCCAGCGCACGGTGGGCTGCAGCACGTCGCCCAGCGGGTTGTATCCAAAGAATGGCAGAACGAAGATCAGCAGCATCAACGGCCCGATGCCGTACTTGTCGAGCTTCGCGAACTCGGCCGCGATGTCATCCGGCAACACGCCAATCGCGACCTTGAAGCCATCAAGAGGCGGCAACGGCAGCAGGTTGAATATGCCCAGGATGCAGCTCAGGTACACCGTGCCGGTCAGGATCAGGCCGATGTACTCATTGGCGCCCTCCAGGCCGCCTCCGAGTGTGCCGAACGGGTTGATATACGGCACCCAGCCCATCTTGATCGGAATCGCCAGCACACCCGCCGCGACGAAGTTCGACAGCGGCCCGGCTGCCGCCACGAGCAGCGACGCGGTCTTCGGCTTGAGTTTCAGTCCGTAGGGGTTGAACTGCACGGGCTTTCCCCAGCCGAATCCGACGAACAGCATCAGCGCCGTGCCGGCCGGATCGAGATGCGCCAGTGGATTGAGCGTCGTGCGCCCCTGGCTTGCCGGCGTCGCATCTCCGAGCGCATTCGCCATGAAGGCGTGGCATGCCTCGTGGAAAGCGATGCCGACGAGGAGCGCCAGAAGCGTCGACCCGACGAGCGTGAGGAACAGGAGAAAGTCGCTGTTGATGAGGTCGGCGTGGAGCCAGATCAAATCGAGTGGTCGCCCTTCATGTCTCGTACCTGATCCAGCTTAGCATCCGGCATTGCCGCGAACGTCCGACACAAGTGTTGCGCGCGCCGCGCCGCTTGACACCCTGATCGCCCGGTGCCTAGACTCGCCCGGCCCGCGAGCAGTCACGCCAAGTCGACTGCAGGCAATCACGGCGGGGTTTGGAGGCACGGGCTGCTCAGCGGCATAGAAAACGCACTGCTCGACTTCATTACGGCGACGTACGACGCGATCGGCTGGCCCGGCGTCTTTCTACTGATGGCGCTCGAGACCGTCGTCTTCCCGATTCCCAGCGAGGCAGTCATGCCGCTCGCTGGCTGGAAGCTGATCGCGGACAAGGGGCACGGCTGGTACTGGTTGATTCTCGCCGGCGTTGTCGGTGGCGCAGGAAGCACAGCTGGCGGCATCGGCGTGTACTACATTTCGAAGCTCGCCGGAGCGCCGTTCCTGCGCAAGTACGGAAAGTGGGTCCTGATCTCGCACGATGATCTGGATACTGCCGATCGCTTCTTCGATCGATGGGGCGTCTGGGCCGTGTTCTTCGGGCGCATGGTGCCGTTGGTGCGCACGCTGGTCAGCGTGCCGGCAGGCGTGACAGCCATGCCCATCGTGCCGTTCACGATCTATACCTTCATGGGATCGTTCGTGTGGGCTGTCCTCCTTGCGTTCGGCGGGTATAAACTGGGACAGAACTACGACGACATCCGTGGATGGATGCAGCCCGTACAGTATCCCGTGGCCATCGCCCTTGCGGCAGCAGTCGGGTGGTACGTGTACCGGCACATCAGGAAGGTCTGGTTCGAGGAAACGGCAAGCGCGGCCGACCAGGAGTAGCGCGCGGCAATCATCGGTATGCGTCCGGTCCTTGGCGGGGTAACGGGCGCGAACGCGACTAGGCTGGCTCACGGGAGCCTCCGCACAGGGAGAGTGCATAGCCTATGCTCTTCGTCCGCGTCCTCGCAGTGTTTGCCAAGCCGGCCATCATCGGTGCCTCGGTGCTGTCGGTCGCTACCGGCGGCTACCTCGTCTACAACAACACCCGCCCCGATGACCTGACGCCGTTCCAGCGCATCCAGAGCGCGGATACGCGGCTGATCGTCAGCGAGTTCGGCGAGGACGCCGACACCATCGTCGCCATCGACCCCGCCGACCCCGCCAGCCGCACCACCCTCGCCACCATCGACCACGCGCCCGGCTGGGGCATCTTCGCGACGCTCTCCTCGGGTGGCGCCGCTATCGCCTATACCGCCCTCCCGTCCGACGCGCGCGCTCCGTCGCCCGACACGCCCGCCATCGCCGGCGTCATCGAGGCGGATGGCGACGTGCTCACGCTTGCCACCGACATCGACCTGATGATCCCGCCGGTCTGGTCACCCGATGAAACATCCATCGTCGTCCGAAAGAGCACGGCGGAAGAGAACACGTCCGGTACGCAGGAGTTGCTGCTACTCGGCCTCGACGGCGCCCGCGCTTCGCTCACGACATGGTCTTCGGCATCCGCGTTTCCCGTCGCCTTCTCGCCTGATGGCGCGACGCTCTACTTCGCGACGCTCAGCGCTACCGGCGGCGACTTCTACAGCGTTGGCATCGACGGATCCGGTGAGACGCTCGTCGCTCACCTCAGCGACGACATCTCGCGCGAGTGGACGCTCTCGCCCGATGGCCGCACGCTCGCCTATGCGCTCGCGGAGACAGGCCCGGAGCCGCGCGTCGTCGCGATGCGCCTCGACCTCGCGACGGGCGCGATTGCGCCGGCCCTTGGCGACAGCGCCGGCAGCCAGATCAATCCGGCGTGGACGCCCACCAACGATCTCACCGTGGCATCGGTCAAGCCCGAGGGTGGCGGCGACGCCGTCGCGATCGCCGCCGATGGCACAGCGAGCACGCTCGATGACAACGACGACAGCATCGATCTGCCGCTGGCCTGGTCGCCCGATGGCGAATCCCTCGCCGTCCGCGCCGTCGACGGCGCGTCGCCGTTCGAGGCGCAGGGCAGCCGCATCGAACTGCTGCGGCGCGACGGTACGCGGGATGCGGTGTCCGAAGGGCCGGATGTGTTGATCGTGGGGTGGACGCCATGAGACTGCTGATGATCGCGAGCGCTCTGCTCGCCTGCGTTGCCGCGCTGGCGCAACCCCGCGGTGTCGCGCCCGTCACGGCCGCATGCGCCTTTGTGCAGCCGCCGACAACGTACGAGACGACCGAAGACCGCAAGCTCTATATGGACGCGATGGATCTCGCCGGCTTCGACATGCTCTTCCCGGATGACGCGTTCTTCTCGCAAAGGACGATCGACGTCGGCACGCGCGCCAATCGCACGAAGTCCGACGACGTATACGTACCGCCGACGCTCCTCAAGGCGATCGCCTGGAACGAGAGTCTTATCACGCAGGGTTCGCCGTCGCTGCCCTTCGGCGCGATTGGCGAGGCGCTCGTCTCGTTCGACTGCGGCTATGGAATCGGTCAGGTGACCAGCGGCATGACGGCCCCCCTCGGGGAAGCGGGGCAGCCGTCGAACGAACAGGCGCTCATCGCCACGCACTTCGCCTACAACATCGGGCGTTCGGCGGCGATCCTCATCGACAAATGGAACGCCGCCCCGGAAGCGCGCCCGATCGTCGGCATCGACACCAACAGCGATCCCAAGATCGTCGAGAACTGGTACTACGCCGTGTGGAGCTACAACGGCTTCACCGGCCCTGGCGCTAACCGCAGCAACCACCCCATGGATCCGATCTACGGCGACTGGCCGCGCACATCCTTCAGCTGCGGCCCCGCGAGCGATGGCCTCGGGCACAACCGCAGCATGTATCCGTATCAGGAGATCGTCTACGGCTGCATGGCGCATCCGCCCACGGTGAAGGGCGACAAGCTCTGGGAGCCGCTGGCCGCCACTCTCCCCGACCTCGATAACCCGTACTGGCGGGCGCCGCTCGAGCTCGCGAACTTCAGCGCCCCCTACACCAAGATGGATCTGCCCACGCCGAAGCCCGCCCACGAAGATCCCACCAGGAAGCCCGCCAACTCCGTCCGGGCCCGTATCATGGGCGATCCGAGGCTGACGATCGACCGGCCGATCGTCCTCGTCAACGTGCGACCCGGCAAGTCAGCCACCGCCAGCGAGGTGCGCATCTCGAACAGCGGCACCGGCATCGTGCCCTGGCGTGTCAGCTCCAACAAGACGTGGGTGACCGTCTCGCAACAGGCCGGTGTCGCCGTCGGCGACGATCTCCCGTGCCTGCCGTCCTCGCCGTGCGTGCGCTCGTCCGTCCTCAAGATCTCCGCCGACCCGCGTAAGGTGCTCGGCAGTGATACCGCGGTCGTCACGATCGAGGGTCTCGGTGAGAACGGCCGCCGGGAGCAGATCGCCGTCTTCATCCGCGTCAACGTCGCCATCGGCGTCCCCGGCACGACGCGCAACTAGCGTATGCTGTGGCCTCACGCTGCCCGCGCGATTCGTGAGGAGCCGACATGGAGCGATTGACGGCGCGCAAAGTCGCCGGACGCGCGCGCAGGACGGCGATCGCCGGTTGGGAAGCCGTGCGCCCCTTCCCGCTTCCGGCCTACCTGCGCGACACGCCTTCGATCGGCGGCGCCAACGCCTTCGATCCATTTCTGCCGCCGACGATCCAGACGCTCGCCGAAGCGGCGACCTCCGATGCGGCGATCGAGGCCACGCTCGCCGCGCTAGAAAAGCTCACGCCGAGCGACTTTCACGAGGTACAGCAGTACTACATGAGTTGGGGCCGCGCGAAGTACGCCCCGCATTGGCGCCTCGCCAATCTCATCACCACCGTCTGGGCTTCGGCGAAGCTAATCCAGCCAAAGGCATATCTCGAGATCGGCGTGCAACGCGGCCGCAGCGCCGCTGTCCTCGCCTCCGTCACGCCCGCGTGCGATATCTACGGCTTCGATCTCTGGATTCCCGGCTATGCCGGGATCGAGAATCCCGGCCCGGACTTCGTTGCGGGTGAGCTGCGCACCGCCGGGCACACCGGTACCCTCACGCTCACTTCCGGTGATAGCCGCCGGACGGTGCCGGCGTTCATGCGGGCGCACCCGGATCTCTTCTTCGATCTGATCACGATCGATGGCGATAAGTCACTCGCCGGCATCGCCAGCGATTTCCAGCACACGCTTCCGCGGCTCAAAGTCGGCGGCATCGTCATCTTCGACGACATGCCCGTGAAGCCCGTCCTTCGCCGCGTCTGGAATCGTCTTGTGCACGACGACCGCCGTTACGCCGATTGGGAGTTCATCAGCGGCGACCATGGCGTCGCAGCCGCGGTGCGCGTGCGTCCGTAGGTTCGCATCCCGGCGCCTGCAGGCGGTACGATCGACGCATGGATTACGCCGAGTCCCTTCGATGGCTGCAGACGCTCCCGGACTTCGAGCGCACGGGCGAATTCGCCGGCCGCCCCGATCTCGCGACGATGCGCGCGCTGCTCGCAGATCTCGGTGACCCCCACATCACCCCCATCCGCGCGACGGTCCATATCGCCGGGTCGAAGGGCAAGGGCAGCACCGCGGTGATGATCGAGGCGATCCTCCGCGCCGCCGGCGGGCGCACCGGCACCTACGTCAGTCCCCACCTCCATCGCTACACCGAACGTATCCGCATCGATGGCGCCGCGATCGGCCAGCCCGAGTTTGCCGCCGCGGTGACCACCGTACGCGGCGCCATTGAGCGCGTCGCGCCATCGCTCGTCGGTCGCGCCTTCGTCGCGTTCGACGCGCTGACCGCCGCCGCGTTCGTCGTCTTCGCGGAGCACGGAGCGATCGATACGCAGATCATCGAGGTCGGCCTCGGTGGCTTGCTCGACAGCACCAACGTCTTTGATGCGCCGGAGGTCGTCGTCATTACGCCGATCAGCCTCGAGCACACGGCGATCCTCGGTGCAACGATCGGCGAGATCGCCGCGCAGAAGGCCGGCATCATCAAGCCACGAGGCGCCGTTGTCGTCGCACCTCAACGCGAGTCGGCGCTCGACGTCATCCGCAGCGTCGCGGCGGAGCGCTCGTCGCCCGTAACCGAGGTCGCGGCGGTCTGCCACCTCACCCGCAGCGCCGCCGACGCCGAAGGCCAGGACTTCAAACTACAGACACCGGACGCCACGTACGCTGCCCATCTATCGCTCGCCGGCCGCCACCAACTCGACAACGCCGCCACCGCCGTCGTCGCGTGCGATAGATGGGCAGCGTACGTGGCGTCCGGTGTCTGTAGTTTGAAGTCCTGGCCTTCGGCGTCGGCGGTGCTGCGGGTGAGGTGGCAGACGGCCGCGACCTCGGTTACGGGCGATGAGCGCTCCGCCGCGACGCCGCGGA
>JANPBN010000226.1:0-12718 GCA_031430415.1 Dehalococcoidia bacterium | reverse complement strand
CTGCAACTTCGCGTCGAGAAGGAGCGGGTCAAGGATCCACTGGTCGTGCGGGAGATGCTCAAGGAAGAGCTGGTGGCCGTCCTCCAATCCGGCAGCGAGAAGGGCCGGATCTGGGGCGATGAGGAGGATCCGCCGAAGGATCGCCCCGCCGTCGTTCTCGTGGTCGGCGTCAATGGCACCGGAAAGACGACGAGCGTCGCGAAGCTCGCCCAGGCCTACCGCGAAGACGGCGACAAGGTCGTCGTCGCGGCAGGGGACACGTTCCGTGCGGCGGCCATCGAGCAGCTCAAGTCGTGGGGGGAGGTCGTCGGCGCCGAGGTGATCGCCCACAAGCAGGGCGCCGATCCGGGCGCCGTCGTCTTCGACGCGCTGACCGCCGCCGAAAGCCGCAACGCCGATGTCGTACTCATCGACACCGCCGGCAGGCTCCACACGAAGTTCAATCTGATGGAGGAACTCGGCAAGATCCGCCGCGTGATCGAGCGAAAAGTGCCGGAGGGGCCGGACGAGGTCATGCTCGTCCTCGACGCCACGACCGGCCAGAACGCCCTCGTGCAGGCCAGGGCGTTCGCGGAGGTCGTGCCGATCACGGCGCTCTGCCTCACAAAGCTCGACGGTACGTCCAAGGGCGGGATCGTGTTCGCCGTCTCGGACCAACTCCAGATTCCCGTTCGATTCATCGGCACCGGCGAGAAGCCCGAGGATCTGACGCCATTCGATGCGGGCGAGTTCGTCGATGCGCTGTTTCAGCAGTAGGTTCGAGATGGCAGCGCCGTCGACCGCGCCGCGGCGAATCCGTGCGCAATCCGGAGCTCTCAAGCTGATAGATGAGGCGCATCCAGCGCGTTTGAACTTGACAGAGGCGAGATGAGCGAATTTCTCCGCTGGTGGTTCGTGCTGATGCTGATGGGTGCCGTCGCGCTCCCGTTGTGCCTCGCCATGTTTCGCCCTCTCGCCGACCGGGGCTACGCTCTGTCGAAGCCGTTCGGTTTACTCATCCTGGGCTTCATATTCTGGTTCCTGAACACGTTTCACATCCTCCCCAACTCGCGCCTCGGCATCGTCATGGCGATGGTGCTCATCGGCGCCGTCTCGGCCGCCTTCGTATATCGCGAGCGAGACGGGCTTCGCGACTGGCTCGCGGCGAACTGGCGCTACGTCCTGGCGGTCGAGGTCGCGTTCTTCGTCGTCTTCGCCGTCGCCGTCTGGCTCCGCGCCATGGTCGGGCAGATCAACTTCACCGAGCAGCCGATGGACCTGATGTTCTTGAACGCCACGACGCGCGCGGAAAACTTCCCTCCGAAGGATCCGTGGTTGTCGGGGCATACGGTGGCGTACTACTACTTCGGATATCTCATCGTCGGCATGGTGGGCACGGTCGCCGGCGTGCCCACGGCGATCGGCTACAACATCGGCTTTGCGATGATCGCGGCACTGTCGGCGGTCGCCGCGTTTGGCCTCGTGTACAACCTCGTGCGTGTGCGCGAGGACGCCGCAAATAGCCCTGCCGGGAACGCATCAACGGGCGCCGGCCGGAATCGCAGTGAGACGGCCCCGGCCTCGCCAACGTTCAACTGGCGGCCCTCCGTGTTTGGTGCGGCAGGTGCGCTTCTGCTCGTCGTTGCCGGAAACTTCGTCTGGGTGCTGATGTTCGCGTCGTCCTACGGCATCGGAGGCCGCGGGTTCTATCGCTGGATCGATGTCGATGCGCTTTCGGCGGACGAGGCACGGGCGACGTGGTACCCGAGTGAGTTCTTCGGCTTCTTCAACGCATCGCGCATCTACACGCTGAACGATGAGGGGTTTCGGGCGATCACCGAGTTCCCGATGTTCAGCTTCATTCTCGGGGACATGCACCCCCATGTGATGGCGCTGCCATTCGTCGCGCTCGTCGCTTCGGTGGCGTTGGCGCTCTACCGCAGCAAGGAGCCGCTCGACATCGTCTTTTGGCTGCAGCGCCCGTTGTTGCTGCTTGGCGTGGCGATTCTGCTCGGAGGCCTCGCGTTCCTCAACACCTGGGACATCGCGACGATGGCCTTCCTTGTCGTGGCGGCGGCGTTTCTGAGCAACTACGGGCGCGTGCGCGGACTGACGCTGGATCTGTTCTTGCAAACGGCCACCTTCGCCATTCCGTTGTTGCTGCTCGCCATCGTGTTGTACGTGCCCTTCTTCGCCAGTTTCTCCAGTCAGGCCGATGGCATCGGCGCGGTTGTGACGCGGCCCGGAATCACGCAGGCGGGGACGCGACCGGTGCACGCGTTCCTGTATTGGAGCCCGCTCCTGATCGTCGTGCTGCCGTTCGTGCTCGTACGCCTGATGGCAATGCGCGCGCGCATCACGCTTGTGGCAGCAGCCGTATCCGCTGCCGTGCCGGCCCTCATCGTCATCGCGTGGGCGATGTTCTTTGCGTACCAGGACAACCAGAACGATCCGAAGCTTGCCGGCGCCTGGGGCTTTGGGCGACAGATCGCGGATCGCGGCACCGGGTGGCTCACCGCGCTGGCCATCGCTGTCGTGCTTGCGGGCGTGCTCCTGACGCTCTGGCTCGAACTCACTGCGGACGACGACCGCGACGAGCGCCACGGTCCAATCGTGACGTTGCTCCTCGTGGCGACCGCCGCGCTCCTTGTAATGGGCACAGAGTTCTTCTACGTCGGCGACCTGTTCAATTCCCGGATGAATACGGTCTTCAAGCTTTACTACCAGGCGTGGCTCTTGATGGCCGTCGCGGCCGGATTCGCGCTCTATTACCTCTCGGCGTCGTGGCGGCCGCGCGTGGGACGGGAGCGGGCCGTTCGATTCGTCTGGGGCGGAGCGGCCGCCCTCGCTCTCGTCGGCGCGATGCTCTATCCCCTCGGAGCGACCTACAACCGAACACGACCCTACGACGTGTCTGGCGGGCTGATCGAGGTACGAGGCGAGTTGAACGGCACCAACTTTCGTTCGAAGGACGAGCTGGAAGGCATTGCCAGGCTGAACGAGATCGCGCAGGGTCAAGACTTTGTGATCGCTGAGGGCATTGGAAACGATTACGACGCAGCGGTAGCGCGCGTTTCGGCGTCGACCGGATTGCCGACAGTCCTTGGCTGGCGCGGGCACGAGGATCAATGGCGCGGGAGCGACAAGCCGCGTGCGGGGCGCGTCGAAGACATCGACAAGCTGTACACCACCACGAGCACGGACGAAATGCGCCAGATCATCGAAAAATACGGCATCTCGTACATTGTTGTTGGTGAGTTCGAAGCGAAGTATGGAGCCGCCGGTCTGGCAAAGTTTGAGGCGCTGCCGTTACTCTTTCAGTCGTCCGGGGGCCTCGTACGAATCTACATAGCCCAATGAGCCGTATACACGCAGGAGAGGTTCAACCCGCCCTATGAGCACCCAAGACCCCGAACTCCCGTACGGCACGACCGGCGAGCGCCTTCGCGCCTTCGCCATGAACGACGATGCGCGCGAGCGTGTGAGCGCCTTCGCGTCGAAGTACTGGGAAATCGCATCGTACGGCGCGCTCGTCATCATGGCGGCGATCCTGCGCTTCTTCAATCTCGGGGCGCGGGCGATGCATCACGACGAGAGCCTGCATGGGGTGTACAGCTACGGCTTCACGAAGTGGCTCACATGGGACGGGATTGGCAATGTCGCGTGGCTCCCCGGCGGCGAGCGGCCGTACCACCACGAACCGTTCATGCACGGGCCGTTCCAGTTCATCGGCAACGGCATTCTCATGTCGATCTTCGGCGATGGCGACTACCAGGCGCGCCTGCTCGCCGCCATCATGGGCACGGCGATGGTGTTCATGCCTTTCCTGCTACGCAAGCAACTCGGCACGTTCGGCGCCCTCGCGGCGGCGGCATTCATCGCGTTCTCGCCGACTCTCGCGTACTACAGCCGCTTCACGCGCGAAGACATCTACACGGCGTTCTGGACGCTCGGCATCGTCATCTTCATGTTCCGCTACCTGGCGACGAGCGAGAACAAGTACCTGTTCCTGCTCGGCGGATTCATGGCCGCATCCTTCTGCACGAAGGAGACGTCGTACATGACGATCGGCGCGTTCACGATGTTCGTGAACTACATGATGGCCATGCACGTCGCGGATGCGATGCGCGCGCAGGACAAGCACATGTCGGATCTGGGTTATGCGGGGCGTGTCGTGCTGGTATTCCCGTTCGCGTGGGCGATTGCCGTCTTCTGGCCGTTCATCGAGAACTGGCGCGCGCGCTACAAGCTCGATGAATCGCCGCCGGTCGCGACGCTGCTCGTCGTCATGGGGACACTCGCCGCGCCGATGTATGCCGCTGCCTTGCAGATTCCGCTTGGAAAAACGTGGCAGCTGCGCGCCGAAGGCGGCGACCTGACTCATGTGAACGACGCCGAGCGTTCATTCGCCTACGCCGTCATGATCCTGCTCATCGGCGCGTCCGCCACGATGGGGCTCTTCTGGCGCCCGAAGCTCTGGCTCATGGCCGCCGCGTCGTTCTGGATCCCCTTCACGCTGCTCTCGACGACGTTCTTCGCCAACATGGCGGGCTTCCCGTCCGTCCTCTGGGGGTCGATGGACTACTGGATCAGCCAGCAGGACGTCGCCCGTGGCAACCAGCCAGAGTACTACTACTTCGTGACGATCCCCGTCTACGAGTTCGTCACGCTCGGTCTGAGCATCGCCGCCATCGCCTACTACGGCATCCGCGGAAGCGCGTCGCGCGCGATGTTCGTCGGCGCTGCGGCGCTGACGATTGTTGCTCTGCTGGCGCTCCAACCGCTCGGTCCGTCTTGGATGGAAAAACTCATTGCGAAGGACGTCGTGCGGGCGTCCGTCTTCCACGTCTGGATCCCGTTCGGCATCGTGCTCCTCGGCGTCATGGTGCTGCCGATGCAGCATCTCAACCGCTTCCTGATCTTCTGGGTCGTCGTAACGTCTCTCGCGCTCACCGTCGCAAGCGAGAAGATGCCGTGGCTCAACGTCCACATTGCGGTGGCGATGGCGGTTCTCGCAGGAAAGCTTGTCGGCGATGTGGTCGGGGAGACCGATCTCAAGGCCGATCTGCCCAGGCTCGAGCGCCTGGCGCCTTACTTTTACGCCGCCTCGGCGTCGGCGCTGTCGATTCTGGTGTTCGTCATTGTCGGACCGTTCTCTGTCGCGTCGTTTGGCGCGTGGGCGCTCGCGATCGTCGCGGCCGCCGCGGTGTACTGGGCGTTTACCGGCTACAGCCGGCGGACGGCCGTGCAGGTCGCCCTGGTTGGGCTCGTCGCCGCGTTCTCGGTCTTTTCGGTACGCGCCGCGGTCCTCGCGTCGTGGGGACATCCGGACAACCCATATGTTGGCGGCAGCGAAGTGGCGACCCGTGACTACGGCGAGGTGCCGATCGAACTGCTCGTCTACACACAGACGTCCGGCGACATACCAATTCTCCGGGATCGCATCGCCCAGTACGCCCGAGAGTCGGGTAAGGGCAACAGGTTGCCGATCGTGGTCGATTCGACGGACGGGTTCACGTGGCCCTGGGCCTGGTACCTGCGCGATTTCAAGGACGTGGCCTACCAGGAACTGAACAATGACTACGTTCCAAAGCCGGGTGCCGTGCTGCTGGTGGGACAGGGACATGCCCAGCTCAACAATCTTGCGGGCGCCTACGAGCCGGGCATTCCGTACCATCACCGGCGCTGGTTCCCGGAGGAGTATCGCGGCGACAACGGCGTGTACTCGACGCACGACTTTTTCCGTGACCTGACCTCAGTGGATGGCCTGAGCTACTGGCTAGACTACTGGGTTCGCCGCACGCTGCCGGCGACCGAACCGGGTCGCGTCGACGGTGTCGCGTTCTTCCCCAAGGGCGCCGGCTTCGTCAGCAAGCCGACAGGCCCGACCGTGCGCACCGAGGGCTCACAACTTGTGATCGGTGGCACGGGCAGCGCCGACGGCCTGCTCCAGGGCCCGTCCGATATCGCGCTCGACGCGCAGGGGAACATCTACGTCGCCGACACGACGAACGGGCGCATCGCCAAGTACGACGCCCAGGGCGTCTTTCAGGCCGTGGTCGGCGGGTTCACCGCACCCGACGTCACGTTCAATCAGCCGTGGTCGCTGACCGTCGCTGACGACGGAACGGTATTCGTCGCGGACACCTGGGATCACAAGATCGTGAAGCTTGACTCGAATCTCAAGTTCCTGAAGGAGTGGGGCGGCGGCGGCCAGGTCGAGGCCGGGGGCGATCCGATGAAGCTATTCGGGCCGCGCGAGATCGCGCTGACAAGCGATGGAAACGTTCTCATCAGCGACACCGGCAACAACCGGGTCATCGAGTACACAGCGGACGGCGAGTATGTTCGGCAGTTCGGCAAGAAGGGCACCTCAGGAAGCGCGACGGACCTCAACGAGCCGGTGAGCATCGTCACGAACTCCGCGGGCGACATCTATCTGGCCGACTTCTGGAACAAGCGCATTGTCGTTCTGGACAAGGACCTCGTGTTGAAGCGGTCGATCACCGTAGACGCCTGGGGAAGCCAGGCCACCAGCGATCGTCCCTACATGGCACTGTTGCCCGATGGCCGAATTCTCGCGACCGACCCGGAACACGCGAAGATCCTGGTGTTCGCGGCGGATGGCACACAGACGAGTGCATATGATGTGCCGAAAAACGCGAGCGCACCGTTCTCACGCCCGGTCGGGTTGGCGAGCGATGGGACGAGCGTGTTTGTTTCGGACTCGGGCGGGAACGTCGTCCGAAAGATCCCGCTCGCCGAAGTCGCACCGTGACATAAGAATGGCCGCCATGAAGCGGTCGCCGCCGGGTGGCCGCTTCGTGGTTGTCAACCCGTGCAATGCGACGTCGGCAGATTCGAGATTGCTTTGATCTGCTTAGGGGCCAACCCTATAATGCGGCGGTTTCCCTGCCGACCATAAGGTTACGTATGTGTCGACGGGGCTAGTTCGTCCCCAGGGAGAACCACACTTGCTCAAGAGCCGTGGCTTTTGGATCGGGATCGCCGTCAGCCTGATCTTCATCGGGTTGTTCGCGCGGAGCACCGACTTCGGCGAGGTGCGCTCCGCGTTCGAGGACGCCAACTACGCCGTGGCACTGGCGTCATTGCCGGTGTACTTCCTCGGGCTCTGGATTCGGACCATCCGCTGGCAGTACCTGCTGCGCCGCGTCAAGAAGGTCCCGGCGATTCGCCTCTATCCGGTGGTCATCATCGGTCTCATGGCAAACAACCTCATCCCCGCCCGCGCCGGCGAGTTGGCACGCGCCTACGTGCTCGGCGAGCGCGAACGCATCAGCAAGACGACCACGCTCGGCACGATCGCCGTCGACCGCCTGTTCGATGGCGTGACGCTGATCCCGATGATGCTCATCGTCGCCGCGTTCGCAGGTGGGGACGTCACATTTCCCGTCGGACTGGGCCAGAGTCTGAGCTTCGCTGGCCTTGGCATCGTCATGGCGGTCTTGTTCGGCGCTGCGCTCGCGGTTCTGTTCTTCCTGGCGCTGTCCCAGAACGGACAGCAGATGCTGCAAACGCTATTGCACCGGATCGCGCCAGCGAAGATCGAGCCAAAGATCGACTACCTGCTCAACTCGTTCTTCGACGGTCTGCATGCGCTGAAGAGTCCGTCTGACCTCGCCGTCGCCTCGGTCATGTCGCTCATGTCCTGGACGCTCGAGGCGACGATGTACTACATCGTGGCGATCGCGTTCGGCATTCACGAGCCGTTCTATGTGTTTCTCCTTCTCACCGCCGCAGCGAACCTCGCCATCGCCATTGTTGCGTCGCAGGGTGGCATCGGTCCGTTCGAGCTCGTTGTGTCGAAGACCGTCGTCGCGTTCGGCGCCGCCGGCGAACTTGGTAGCGCCTACGCGATCGGGCTGCACGCTCTCCTGCTCTTCCCGATCATCGCGATCGGCCTGTACCTGATGTGGTCGATGAAGCTCACGTTCGGCGACATGCTCAAGACGAGCGAGCGCGGCGATCCGTCGGCGGACGACGACAAGCCGGGGCCCCTGCGCACTCCCGCGATGGCGCCGCCCCGTCCCGCGGTTGAAGGGTCGGGCCAGAAGTGAAGGCAATCGTGATTGGCGGCGGTGTCGCGGGCATGACGTCGGCCTACCGGCTCATGCAGCAGGGTCACGATGTGGAGCTCTACGAGGCGAGCCCATACCTCGGCGGATTGGTGCGCACGTTCGAGGTAGGCGGCAACAAGCTCGAAGCCTATTACCACCACATCTTCACCACCGACACGACGATCGTCCGGCTGATCGAGGAGATGGGGCTAGGCGACAAGCTGCAGTGGATCGACTCGAAGGTCGGCTGGTACGAGAAGGGGAAGCTGTACAACTTCGTCACGCCGCTGGACCTGTTGCGCTTCGCTCCTGTCTCTCTGCTTGATCGCATTCGGCTCGGTCTGATGGCCGTGCGCCTGCGCCGCCGCGACGACTGGGCCGAGTTTGAGAAGGTTACGGCGAAGGACTGGATCGAAAAGAACGTCTCGAAGGGTGCCTTCAAGGGGATGTGGGGCCCAATGTTGCAGGGCAAATTCGGCGATGCCTACGACAAGGTCGCGATGGCCTGGCTCTGGAGCAAGATCCATCTGCGGTTCGCGTCGCGCCAGAGCGGTACAGCCCAAAAGGAGCAGCTCGGGTACCTCCAGGGCAGCTTCGCGGGATACATCGAGGAGATGGAGCGCCGCCTGCGCGCTGGTGGTGTCTCGATCACGACGGGCGCTGCTGTTGAGCGCATCACCGCGGATCAGAATCGCGTGACCGGCATCGTGCTGGCCGACGGCCGCTCCATCACCGGAGATGTCGTGATCGCGGCCGTACCCTCGGTGCTGTTCAAGAAGATGGCGCCGGCGCTGTCGCCCGACTACGACCGCCGCCTGGCCGCTGTGAGCTGGCAGGGCGCGGTCTGCATGGTGCTGACGATGAAGCGGTCGCTCTCGCCGATCTACTGGATGAACATCGGCGACCGCAGCATGCCCTTTCTGGCGCTGATCGAGCACACCAACTTTGTCGGGCCGGAGAACTATGACGGCAACCACATCCTGTACATCTCGAACTACGTCACCCAGGACCACGAGTTCTTCAAGCTGACCGATGACGAACTCTGGGATCGCTTCGCGCCGGCGCTCCAGAAGATCAATCCCGAGTTCTCGCGCGACTGGATCACCCAGCGCTGGGTGTTCCGGGCGCCACATGCCCAGCCGATCATCACGCTCAACTACAGCAACGACAAGCCCGATCATCGTACGCCCGTCGAGGGCCTGTATCTCGAGACGATGACGCAGATCTACCCGGAAGACCGCGGGCAGAACTACAGCATTCGTATGGGCGAAGACGTCGCGCGGATGGCCATCGAGGACTACGAGAAGCGTGGCGCCCGTCCCGGCGCAGTAGCCTGATTAGACGACCGGCGCTGTCATCGCCATCCCCGTCATCTGCTCGCTCATCTCCCACAACCGCTTCGCCGCGTCCCGATCGTGCGATGCCGGACTCGACTGCCGCTCGGCGCTCCGCGAGAAGTACTTTCCCGTGACGCCCTCGACCGCGGGTGACGACGCGAGATAGATCGAAGTCTCCGCGCCCTTTGCTGGTGAGACGAAGAATACGCCGGCGCCCCGGATCACCGCGGCCACGGTCGTGCCAAGAAGACCGCCGCTGTTCTTGCCGAAGCCGGTTCGCACGACGCCCGGGTGCAGACAGTTCGCCGTGACGTTGGTTCCTTCGAGGCGTCGCGCGAGTTCGTAGGTGAACAACACATTCGCGAGCTTCGACTGCCCGTACGCACGGGAGATGCTGTAACCCTTTTCGGCGTGCAGGTCATCGAAGTTGATAGTCCCGCGTTCGCTCGCCCGAGAACTGACGTTCACGATCCGTGCTGGCGCGGTCGCCTTCAGCAGATCGAGCAGGGCGTGCGTGAGCACGAAGTAACTGAGATGGTTGGTGGCGAATGTCGTCTCGAATCCATCGACCGTCACGCCGCGCGCGGTGTGCATCGCCCCGGCATTGTTCACCAGCACGTCAAGCCGGTCGAGCCGCTTGCTCAGCTCCTCGCCGACCCGTCGCGTGTCGGCCACGGAGGAGAGGTCCGCAAGGGTCAGCTCCACCGCCTCGCTGCCGGTGCTACGGACGATGTCGGCCCTCGCCTCTTCGCCCCGCTCGCGGCTGCGGCATACCATCACGACCCGGGCGCCCATCCTCGCCAGCCCCCGCGCCGTCTCCCGGCCAATGCCCGAATTGGCGCCGGTCACCACGACAGTCTTGCCGGTCATCGATCCCGTCATATCCGAATCTCCCATGCTTGCCGGGCCGTTCGAGCCCATTCCCACGATCATCCAGCACCGGGCCGCTCCCGTCAACGTACGCATCTGGCGGTGCACTCAGTTGGTGGTGGACTGCGGTTTTCGTAGCTGTGGGCCGCCGAGAATTGACGGCGTCGTAACATAGGCCGTGGCATCTTGCTGCCGGAGGGAGTAATCTGATGCTGCGCTGGTGGGGCATCCGGCATCCCCGTACCGGATGGAAGAGCGCGCCAACGGACATCTATCTTCAAGAGAGGCCCTATTATGCGGGCGTATACCCGGCTCGTATCCGTTGCGATCCTTGCGGCTTTGTTCGCCGCCATTCCGCCGATGGTTCTGCCAAGCACGCAGACGACCAGCGGAGCGACCTCACTCCTCAATCCGGGCTTCGAAGCGGGCGTGCTCAACGGCGCTCCTGCGTCGTGGACGGTCGTGTCGCCGGTAGGCGACTCCGTAAAGGTCGTCGACGCGGAAACGCCGGCCGAGTACGGCACGTACGTCGACATGGGGAACATCACCGTGCAGCCGAACGGCGGCAGTGCAATGCTGCGGCTCGGCACGCCGAAGCGCGGCGCCGAAAATCAAAATCGCGGCCTCAACACCGTGAGCCAGACGTTCACGTCGAGCCAAACGAGCGTGCGCTTTGCGTTTCGGCTCTTCTCCTGGGAGCATCGCGACAACGACAGGTTCGCATTCAACCTCACGAGCGGCGGCGTAAGCGTCGGGACGCTTTCGCCGTTTGTCGTGCAAATGGCGAGCGGCGGGACGCGAGGCTGCAGCCTCCTCCCATGCAGTTTCAGCATCGACGTGGGATCGAGCGGGCAGTTCATCGACAGCGGTTGGCGCACCATCGACATCTCGAATGTCCCGACCGGCGTGCCGCTGACGCTGAGCTATAGCGCAGGCGGAACGAACAGCGAATCACACGGCACGTGGGCGTACTTCGACGACACGACCGTCGCTGCCGTCGCGAAGTTCAGCTTCGCGCCCGTGGATCCGCTCGAAGGCGATCTGATCCAGTTCACAGACACATCGTTCAACCCGGACACCTCCGTCGACATCGTCGACTGGGACTGGACGATCGACGGCGAGGCATACGACGCGCAGAACCCGCTCGTGATCCTTCCCGACGAAGGCACCTACGAGGCGCGACTCCGGGTCACCGACTCGAACGGCACCGTCTCCGAAATCGCTGCCGGCCAGACCGCGACCGACGGAACCGCCATTCCGTCGTTCATAGTGCGCAATGCCGACCCGTTGGCGGTTGCCCTCAATGTCGAGGCGCTCGCAGGGCAGCCCGCGCCGCTCCTCGGCCGTTTCGCCGATCCAGGCTGGCTCGATGAGCACTCCGCGTCGTGGTCCATAACTGGTGGATCCGCTGCATCGATCCAGGAAGACAGCCTGGCAGCACTCACAACGGGTATTGTCGAAGGTACCATCACCGCGGCGTCCGACACCTCCGGAACATTGTCGGTGGCGGATGGTGATGGCGGCTCGACGACGACGCCCTTCAACGTCACGATCGTGCCGGACGAATCCGGCCGCACCGAACCGAACAACATCGTTGGAGATGCACTGCCCCTTCGCGGCCGTGGGTCGTACCTCTCGTACATCCAGTCAGCGGGCGATGTCGACATCTTCGAAGTGCTCCTGCCGAACGGGCAACCGCTCCCCGCCGGCGCCGAGGTGCTGGCCTCGCTGCGCGACCTTCCGGCGGACTTCGATCTCGCGCTTCTCACAACCGCCGCGGCGGCGGGCGACGCCTCATCGCTGCAAGGGGATGCGGGGCAAGTCGGCTTCGAGACAGCGGCGTACGCACGCGGCGCATATGCGCGTGGCGCTTACGCGCGCGGAGCGTATGCGCGCGGCGCCTACGCTCGTGGCGCTTATGCGCGCGGCGCCTTCGGTTTCGCGAACATCTCGCTTTCCGACCTTGGATTCACGAAGTACGATGGCTCCCAGATCGGCGGAACCGACATCTCGCTCGACGAGCTCGGACTTGGCGACCTCGCTTCGGCTGGTTTGGACCTTGCCGGTTTCTCCGCGAATCGCGGCCTCGATGATGACACGACGCTTGCGCGTGCCGACCGGCCCGGCACGCACATCTATGTTGCTGTGACGGGTCCTAACGGCGCCCGCAGCGCGAGCCCCTACAGGCTCCAGGTGGAAGTTTCCGTACCACTGGATCTGACCGAACTGCTCGGGCCGGAGGTCTGCACCGGTACACCGCTCGTGACCTCGGGCGCGACAAACGGCACGATCACCCTGTACGACAACCCGGGTGCGGCGCGGACGCTGATCGTGACGCAACGCGAGCGCATGCGGGCGACGTACGATATGGATGACGCCGAGTGGAACACGTTCCTCAACAGCCTGATTGCATTGGCATCGGAACCGACCGTGGCTGCTGACATCATCTCGATC
>JANPBN010000225.1:0-2417 GCA_031430415.1 Dehalococcoidia bacterium | reverse complement strand
GTGATCATCCACGGGTATGCCGAGCACTCGGGACGTTACGACTGGACGGGCGAGCGTCTCGCTGAATCCGGGTACGCGGTATACGCCCTCGATCTCCTGGGCCACGGCCAAAGCGATGGGAAACGAGCGCTCGTTCGCAGCATGAATGAGTTTCTCGTTGATGTACGCGCGTTTGTTGCGTTGGTGCGAGAGCGCGAGCCCGGCAGACCGCTGTTTCTCCTCGGACACAGCATGGGTGGCGGTATCACGGCGCTGTACCTCGGAGTCGATCAGCCGGATGTGCAAGGTGCGGTGTTGACCGGCGCCGTACTCGCCGCCGATGATCGCGGCCCTGGCATTCGCGAACGTGTGTTGCGTGCGCTCGGCCGGGCGATTCCGTCGCTCGGTCTGGCGAAGCTCAAGTCGCCGACAGTCTCCCGAGATACGGCCGTCGTCCTGGCATATGACGGGGATCCGTTGGTCTATCGCGGCCGGATGAAGGCGGGATTGATCGCCGCGATGATGCGGGGCATTCGGCGTGCGGACGAGACGGCCCCCGGGATCGCGACGCCGCTGCTCATCCTGCATGGTGGCGACGACGAGCTTACATCCCCGAACGGAAGCCGCCGTCTACACGACCGCGTTGCGTCAGCAGATCGCACGCTGAAAATCTATGACGGACTCTTCCACGAGATCCTGAACGAACCGGAACGTGACGCCGTGATTGGTGACATCGTCGCCTGGTTCGACGCGCGGAGCTAGTGTGCGCCTGAGGGTGCGTCGCCGGCGCCAGCGATAGCTGCATCGCCCGCGAGATCGCGCTTGCCCTTCGCGCTGGCCAGCGCGGCGTGATTCAGGATGTTCCGGGCCATTGACGATGATTCGAGCTTCGATCGCACGCCGTAGACCTCGGCGCGTACGGCATGTACTTCGGCCGAGTCGGGGGCTGCGAGCACAGCGTATTCGACGAGATGGCAGGCGAGACGCGAGTTCCCGGCTGCGGTCAGTTCCGTCGCACGCCGCAACACAGCTTCGACGCCACCGGCCATCTTCACCCATTCGCCGGCCTGTTCGGCGCGAGGGGCAGGGAGCAGGTTGTCGGGCTCGCCGTCGTACCAGCCGCCGTAGAGCCGCCAGATGTTTCGCAGGATGAACTGCGGGTCATCGTATACCGGACGCAGGTACGGCTTCTCGAGCAGATGTTGGGGCATCTGCACGCCATGGAGGACGGCGTCGAGCGTGACGCCGCGGTTCATCATGGCGACGACCTGGGCCTCGAGCGTTTCGAGGAGTTCGGCGGTGTCGGAGAGCGCCTGGTGGATGCGGTCGGCGCCGAAGATCGGCAGGCCGTGGCCGGGGATCATCGTGTCGGCGCCGAGGGCGTCCATCTGGCGCAGCGCGGCCGCCCATTCGCCGGCGTAGCGCTGCACCTTCTGCGGGTTGCCGGCATTCGGCGCCGCCCAGATGAACAAGTCGCCCGGCGCGAGGATCTTGTTCTCCGGGATCCATGTCCACGTCGCGTCGTCGGTCTCGCCGCGGGCGTGGTGCAGCTCGAACGTCAGGTCGCCGCTGCGAAAGGTGAGGCCGTGCTGATATGAGACATCGGGATAGCGATACGCATCGGGCCACCGGAAGCGTTCGACGGGGAAGGCGAACTGGCGGACGTTGATCGCGGCGTTCCAGCCGAGCGTCTGCTTGTAGCGATCGAAGTTCGGGCCGATGTTCGCGTGACCGTAGACGATCGGCCGCACGGACTTCCCCTGCTCCGCCTCCTTATCGAACGGCGTGACGCCGAAGATGTGGTCGACGTGGTGGTGCGAGTACACGGCGGCGGCGAGGCGCTTGTCCGGGCGCCATGCACGAACCGCGGCGAAGAGGTCGCGGGTGTCGTTGAAGGCGCCCGTATCGAGCATGACCAGCGCTTCGCCGGTGTCGATGGTGTTGGCGCTGGCGAATCCCTTGAAGTAGAGGACGCCATCGAGGATCTCGTCGCCCTCAGGATGGCGGCCGGTAACGGGGTGTTCGGCCTTGGAATCGAGTGTGCCGTTCCAGAGGCGCTCTGACAGGTCACGAATCTTGGACATGGCCCACACTCCTTCGATTGCCGCTCGATGCCCCGGAGTGTACGTCCGGGCGGCCGGTGAGTGAAGGGCGCATTGACCCACGCAGGTTTGTCATGCAGGATCGCGGGAGAAACGTAGGCGGAGGAGGCATCGATGGCCAGCAATGTTGTTTGTATCTCACGAAGCCTGGGCGCCGGCGGTGAGGACGTGGCGCGCGCGGTCGCTCAGCAGTTGGGGTTCCGGTACGTCGACGACGAGATCGTGCTCAAGGCAGCCGAGGGCGCCGGTGTGTCGTCGCAGAGCGTTGCGGACGCGGAGATTGCGCAGCCGCTGATGTCGCGCATCCTCATGGCGCTGAGCACGGTGCCAGTGATG
>JANPBN010000224.1:0-2412 GCA_031430415.1 Dehalococcoidia bacterium | reverse complement strand
AAGGCATCACGGAGATCCAGGCGGGGACGTACGTGGTGATGGATTCGTTCTACATGTATCCGGACCTGCCGTTCGAACTCGCGTTCAGCGTCCTTGGCACCGTGATGAGCCGGCCGCGGCCGGAGATGCTTGTTGCGGACTGCGGACACAAGTCGGCGACCATCGACCACGGCAACCCGCCGGTGAAGTCGGTCGAGGGCGCGTCGGTGCTGTTCATGAGCGACGAGCACGCCACAATCTCCGTGCCGCCGACGTGTACGCTCGCCGTCGGCGATCGCATCGAGCTGTATGGATCGCACATCGACCCGACGATCAATCTGCACGACCGAATGTACGCCGTCGACGGCGACGAAGTGGTCGAGGTGTGGCCGATCGCCGCCCGCGGCTACCCGGAGCAGCGCGAGGGCTGACGCGCCGGAGCGAATCGTCCGGCGGCGAACACGTTGCCGTTATGTGCCCAATTCATGCGCCGCCGCGATAACGCGGGCCAAAGCGCTCGCGTCGTTCGTGTACCGTACGCAATGCGGCGCGACGCCCGTTGCGCGCATGGGCGATGACGCTCCTCCGGTCGGGCATCCGTCAATCGTCGGCACGATCGCGAGGTGAACGTCCCATGACGGTTGCGCGTGTTCTCGGCGTTGGAACTGCATCGACCACGACACGGACGAACGCGGGAGCGGCCATCTTCGCTGGTGCACTGGCGCTCGGTCTCGCGGGCGATCTACTCCTTCGCGCGGGACCATGGGGACTCAACGTCACGATCTGGCTCGTGGGCTTGTGCGCCGTCACGCTGATCCTTCCCCGGATTGAGTCGCTCGCTCTCCCGCGTTCGCGTGGTACGGCGTGGATCTTGGCCGCGCAGGCATTCTCCCTCGCGCTTGCGTGGCGGTCGTCGCCTGTCCTGCAGACTCTCAACCTGACGGCGGTCGTGCTTTGCCTTGGGATGGTTGCATTCCGCGCCCGCGGTGGCGCGCTCCGGCTGGCGGGCAGCACGGAGTACCTTACGAATGTTGTGGTGTCGAGTTGTCAGGCTGTGGTCGGCATGGCGGTCGTGCTTGGACGACACTTGGATTGGCGATCGATGATCGCCCCCGATCGGTCGCCGCGTCTCGTCGCGATCGGGCGAGGACTCGCGATCGCCGCGGTCCCAGTCTTGGTGTTCGGCGCGCTGTTCGCGTCCGCCGACGTGTTCTTTCGGGACCTGCTCGGCGACGCACTGGTGCTGAGTCCGGCGGAGGCGTACTCGCATCTCGTGCTCTGGCTCGTGGTGGCTTGGTTAGCTGGTAGTTACCTCTGGGGTGCGCTCCTCGCGGAACGGGAGCCTCTACCAGAAGCGCCCGTGATTCCCGGGCTTAGGTTCGAGTTCATCGAGGCGGGCGTCGTGTTTGGGCTGGTGAACGCCCTGTTCCTGGCGTTCGTGGGAGTCCAGTTCAGGTACCTCTTCGGCGGCGCGGAACGGGTGGAGTCCTCGTCCACGCTCACGTACGCGGAGTACGCCAGGAGTGGATTCTTCGAGCTTGTGACGGTGGCGGCGCTTGTTGTTCCGTTCTTGCTGCTCACCCACTGGCTGCTGCCCCGCGCACAGGCGCGGCTGCGTCGCTTCTATACCGGCCTTGCCGGCATTCTCGTGGTGCTCGTCCTCGTCGTCATGGCATCGGCACTCGAACGCATGCGGCTGTATCAGGAGACATTCGGCTTGACTGAACTGAGGCTGTACACGACCGCCTTTATGATCTGGTTGTTTCTCGTCTTTGCGTGGCTCGCGTTTACGGTCCTGCGGGATCGCCGAGATCGCTTCGCTTTCGGCATCGTCATGGCTGGCCTCGTGGTACTCGTCGCTCTAAATGGCGTGAACCCTGACGCGGTGATCGTGCGGCGGAATGCAGCGATCGCGGACAAGCGTACTTTCGACAGCGATTATGCTCTCGGTCTGAGTCCAGACTCCGTGCCTGCTCTCGTGGCGAACTTCGACGAGGTGCCTCCGGCGGAGCGTTGCGCCGTGGGGCGCGCCCTGCGGAGTCGCTACATCAATATGGACGGCGATTGGCGGAGCTGGACCTGGAGCCGCTACCGGGCGCACGACTCGGTCGCGGCGAGCAGCCAACTCGCCAGCGCCTGCAACGAGCCTACTCCAACTCCAAGCCAGTAGATATCATCTCGCGGCGCCGCGTAGAGTGATCGCGACGAGGAGGCATGGCATGAAACTGGGATTGGGTGCGGGGTACTGGAGCAGCGGTCCGCCGGCCGGCATCACCGAAAACCTCAAGATCGCCGAGGAGATGGGGTTCGACTCCGTCTGGACGGCGGAGGCGTACGGCTCGGACGCGATCACGCCGCTCGCGTGGTGGGGCGCCAACACTTCGAAGATCAAGCTCGGCACGGCGATCGCGCAGATGTCGGCTCGCACACCGG
>JANPBN010000223.1:0-3534 GCA_031430415.1 Dehalococcoidia bacterium | reverse complement strand
GCTGTTGACGCGCTCATCGGCGGCGAGGAGAGCGGAGGCTACGGCTTCCGCGGCCACGTGCCGGAGCGCGACGGCGTGCTGGCGGGCCTGTACATGCTGGACTTCATGGCGCGATCCGGGAAGAAGCCGAGCGAGCTGCTCGCTGAGTTGTATGAGAAGGTCGGCCCGCACTACTACGACCGCATTGACATCACGCTGCGCGACGACCAGCGTGAGGCAATCCGGGCGCGCGCGGCGGCGGCGCGGCCCGACACCGTCGCAGGCATCAAGGTGACGGCGACGGACGACACGGACGGCTTCCGCTTCACGCTTGGCGACAAGGGCTGGCTGCTGTTCCGCTTCAGCGGCACGGAGCCGCTTCTGCGGATCTACACCGAGGTCGTTGGCGACGAGTCGTTGGTACAGCGGGTGCTGGACGCCGGCCGTGAGATCTGCGGAGTGTAGAGACCTACCTGTACGGACACGGCGCTCGGGCGTGAAGATGCGCGTTTGGCACCCCGGAGGGTTGAATGGCGCCGTCGGTGGCCTTGCTGCGCTGCTATCATGCACGTCATAACGTGGTAGGGCGAAGGAGTGGCGGACATCGAAGAGCACAGGTTGCGGGATCTGCTGGCGGCGGTAGCTGAGGGACGTACGCCCATCGATGCGGCGGTCGATGAGTTGCGGCGCCTGCCGTACGAGGATCTCGGCTATGCGAAGGTCGACCATCATCGCGCGCTCCGGGACTGGGTGCCGGAGGTGATCCTCGGGCAGGGCAAGACGCCGGCGCAGATCGTCGGCATCGCCCAGGCGCTTCTCGAGGGTGCCGATCGTCTGCTCGTGACGCGATGCGCGCCGGAAGCGGCGGCCGAGTTGCTGCGCGCCGTGCCCGACGCGGTCCATCACGAGAACGCTCGCTGCGTCACGGTCGAGAGGGCGTCGATGCCGAAGCAGGACGGCGTGCTCGTGCTCTGTGCCGGCACGGCGGACCTGCCGGTGGCTGAGGAAGCGGCGATTACAGCCGAGATCGCCGGGAACGTTGTCGGGCGGATGTACGACGTCGGGGTTGCGGGCATCCACCGGCTGCTGGATCGCGTGCCGGAGCTGCGGAAGGCGCGCGCGCTCGTCGTTGTCGCCGGGATGGAGGGGGCGCTGCCGAGCGTGGTCAGCGGCCTCGTCGCGGCGCCTGTGATCGCCGTACCGACATCGATCGGCTACGGCGCGAGCTTCAATGGGCTGGCGCCGTTGTTGGCGATGCTGAACGCGTGTGCCGCGGGCGTCGCCGTCGTCAATATCGACAACGGGTTCGGCGCGGGGTACATGGCGGCGACGATCAACCGCATCGCGCTGCAGGAGCGGAACGACTGACGGCCGGTTCCCATTTTGATTTTGCTCGGTAATTTTTCGCTCTTCTCGGGCGGACGGTCGGCTGTCCCAATCTCGGCGCCTCCCGGTGTGATGGGGCCAGCGGCGTCCCCGCGGCGATTGTGCGCCTCTGCCGCTCCTACCTCCAAGCGAGACATGACGCTCGAAATGACTGCCGGTACGTAGGCGTTTCCCCGCACATCGCGCGTATGGGCCGCCCGATATACTTTCGGCACGATGAAGCACCCATTTCTGACGGCGATCGAAGAGCGCGTACTGCTCGCTGATGGCGCGATGGGCACGCTGCTGCAGTCGCGCGGCGCGGCTCAGAACGCCTGCCTCGAAGCGCTGGTGCTCGACGCGCCAGACACGGTGCGCCGCATTCACGAGGAGTACATCGCCGCCGGTGCCGACATCATCGAGACGAACACGTTTGGCGCGAACCGGATGCGGCTGGCCAAGCACGGCATGGAAGCGAAGGTGCGCGACATCAACTTTAAGGCAGCGCGGCTGGCCCGCGATGCTCGGGAGATCTCTGGGCATCCCGTATTCGTGGCGGGCGCGGTAGGCCCGACGGGGCGGATGCTGGTCTCGGCGAGCGAGATCCGGCCGGACGACTTGCGTGCGGCATTCCGCGAGCAGGTCGATGCGCTGCTTGAAGGCGGCGTCGATCTGATCATCCTCGAAACGTTCCCGGACATCGCCGAACTGCGCGAGGCCATTCTAGCGGTGAAGGCGGCGTGCGATCTGCCGATCGTGGCGCAGACGACGTTTCAGCGCGATGGCCGCACGATGGGCGGCGAGCCACCCGACGAAGTGGCGAACATCGCCAGTTCACTCGGCGCCGATGTCGCCGGCGTCAACTGCAGCCTCGGGCCGCAGTCGGCGCTCGAGGTGGTGGAGCAGATGTCGGCGAACACTTCGATTCGTGTGTCGGCGATGCCGAACGCCGGGTTGCCACGCTTCATGGACGGCCGACTGAGCTATCCGAGCACGGCGGACTACTTTGGCGAGTACGCGCGCAAGCTTGTCGAAGCCGGCGCGAACCTGATCGGCGGCTGCTGTGGCACGACACCGGAGCACACGGCGCGGACGCGAGAGGCGCTCGCCGGAGAATGGAACGCGCGGGGACGCAGCCACGTGATTACGCCCGGGACCGCTGAACTAAACCTCACCACTTATGCACCCGACGTCGAAGTCTCAAGGTCGTTCCGAGAGAAACTGGCCGCGGGCGAGTTCGTCGTGAGCGTCGAGATCGATCCGCCGCGCGGGCTGAATCCGCGTAAGGCGATCGAAGGGGCGCGATATCTCAAGAGCCTCGGCGCGGACTGCATCAACATTGGCGACAGCCCAATGGCGCGGGTGCGGATGAGCGCCGTCGCGCTCGCCGTGCTGATGCAGCAGCAGGTGGGCATCGAACCGATCATTCACTTTACGTCGCGCGACCGGAACCTGATGGCGATCCAGAGCGATCTGCTCGGGGCGCATGCGCTCGGCATCCGCAACGTGATCGCGCTGACGGGAGATCCACCGTCGTCGGGCGACTACGCCAGCGCTAAGGGCGTGTGGGACGTCGATTCGATCGGCTTCGTCAAGGTGTTGAAGATGCTGAACACCGGCACCGACTGGGCCGGCAACTCGATCGGGAAGGGCACCGACTTCTTCGTCGCGTGCGCGGCCAACCCGACGGCCGACGATGTCGATCTCGAGGTATCGCGCGTGCGGCGCAAGCTCGAAGCGGGCGCGGATGCGCTGATGACGCAGCAGGTGTACAGCGCCGCGATCCTGGAGTCATTCCTCGAGAAGCTGGGGCCGATCAGCGTGCCCGTGCTGGTCGGCATCATGCCGCTGCAAAGTCACAAGCACACGGAGTTCATCCACAACGAACTGGCGGGCGTGTTCGTGCCGGAGCACGTGCGCGAGCGGATGCGCCTCGCGGGCGAGAACGGGATTGCCGAGGGCATCGCACAGGCGCGCGAACTGCTGGAGGCGTGCCGGTCGCTGGTCAACGGCGTGTACCTGGTGCCCTCGTTCGGGCGGGTCGAGGTCGTGGGGGAGCTGGTGACGATGGCGAAGGGTGGGTAGGTAGTCGCTGGCGCTGGTCGCTGGTCGCTCAGTTCGGTACACCGTTCCCAATCACGAGTTCCCAATCACCAACGGACCCATTCATGAACATCGTCGTATCAACGC
>JANPBN010000222.1:0-9245 GCA_031430415.1 Dehalococcoidia bacterium | reverse complement strand
TCACTGCCTAGGCAGCGAGGGCGAGTTGTCGTTCGCCGTATATTGTTTGGCCGCGTATTAAGGAGGTTGCGACCGTCCTCCGCCTGCATCCCAGATCCACCGACCCCTGTCGAGCCCTTTCGTCCCCGAGATTCCGCGTCGGGTGCGCGAACTGCGCAAAGTATACCGAAGTCAGGGCAGGGGCCGTTGCCATACGACATAACGAACCTATCCCTTGGTTCGCTCCCGCAACGCGCGCTGGATCTCGCGGTTCGCATCGCGCTTGGCGATGGCCTGCCGCTTGTCGTACGATTTTCGGCCCTTCACCAGCCCCAACTCGACCTTCGCCTTGCCGTCCTTCAGATACATGTTGAGCGGCACAACGGTGAGTCCACGTTCGGCCATCGAGCGTGTCCATTCGCGGATCTGTGCCTTGTGGAGCAGAAGTTTCCGCGGCCGGGTCGGCTCGTGGTTCATGTAGCTGCCGGCGTCATACGCGGCGATGTGCGCACCGTACAGCCACATCTCACCGTCGAGGGGGCGCGCATAGGCCTCGCGGATATTCGCGCCGCCTGAGCGGATCGACTTGATCTCCGTGCCGGTCAGACTGATGCCGGCCTCGACCTGCTCCATGACCTCGTAGTCGTGGAAGGCCTTGCGGTTGGCCGCGATCTGCTGGATCTGCGCCATCTACGCGCTATCCGCCCGTTGTTGGTGTGGCATCGGCCGGTGTTTCCACCGCGACCGGCGTCAGCGCGGACGCTGGGGTCGTGTCCGTTCCGCGCAGGATGTCGATCGCCTTGAAGAGCTGCACGTCGCGTCGCAGATCGATGTCTTCATCGGACAGCGACACCTCCACGTCAGGGCGAAGGCCGACACCGTCGATCTGCGTGCCCTTGGGCGTCAGCCACTTCGCGATGCTCACGTAAAGCAAGCCGCCGTCGTCGAGCTCGCTCGAAATGTTCACGGTGCCCTTGCCGAAGGACTTCTCACCGACCAGCGTGGCGCGTCCGTTCTCCTGCAATGCGGCAGCGAGGACTTCTGAACCACTGGCGCTGAACCGGTTCATGATGATGACCACCGGAATGTCGAGGCCGATGCCTCCGCCCTTCGCGTTAAGCGTGCGCTCGCCGCCGTCGCGTTCCCGCTCGCTCAGCACCGTGCCGCTGTCCAGGAATTCGTCCGCAATGTTGATCGTCGTTGAGAGTAGGCCGCCGGGGTTATTCCGGACGTCGATGATCAAGCCACGTGCGCCGCTGTCCACAATCTTGCGCAAGGCGTCCTCGAACTGCTGCTCTGTAGGCTGAGCGAAGTCGCGGATCTGAATGTAACCAACGTCGGTGATGGCGTTGCCGGCGCCGTCTTCGAGGACGCCGCCCGGAGGCTGCGTCGTGACGCTCTGCACCTCGATCTCGGCGCGTTCGATCTCGTAGGTCTCCTCGGCGCCGTCGGCATGCCTGATCTTTAGCGTGACCGAACTGCCCTTGGGGCCGCGGATCCTGATGACCGCTTTCTCCTGCGTCCAGCCCTCGGTGGACTCGCCATCGACCTCGACGATCTCGTCGCCTGCGCGCAAGCCCGCGCGTTCGGCTGGCGTGTCCTCGATGGGCGCCACGATCACGATCTGGCCGCTCTGCTCGGCAACGGTGGCGCCGATGCCCTCGAAAGAGCCGCTTGAACCGACACTCGTGGCAACCGTGTTCGGGTCGACATAGAACGTACCGCTGTCGGGGAACGTGCCCAGAAGGCCACCGATCGCCGCTTGATACAGCGTCTCTTCATCGATGAGGTCTGGTTCGACGTACTTGTCTTTGAGCGTCGAGACGATGTCGTTCAGTTGGCTGTAGTCGAACTCTCCGGCGGCGTTGTTACCACCGTTTCCGCCTCCAGGGGGCGCATTGCTGTCGCCATCGGCGACGACATAGCCGACTGCGAACGTGAGAATGAGGATCGATACGGCGAGAAGACCGAGGACGGTCCAGCGAGCGGCTTTCATGCGGGCGAGACTCCTTGCACGAGCCGGTCGCGGGCGGGTCTGCCGACGCCGGAAGGTGAATCGATGTCGAAGTCTATCACGCGTCTTCGTCTATCCACCGATGGCGCGTCCCCGCGATCATGCCCGAGTGCGGTGAGGGCAGGGGACATCGGGCAAACCCCTACGCGATGTTGCGACGCGAGGGTCCGCGGACAGCCTTCGCTTCGTACAGCCGCGCGTCGGCTTTTTCGATCAGGGATGATGGCGTGCTCGCTTCGTCCGGACAGGAAGCGACCCCGAATGAGATGCCGAGCTGCACGGGATCGCCGGACGACGTCATTGCGGCACACGCCGAAACCGCTGCCGATAGCTTTTCCGCCGTAGCATGTGCCTCTTCGAGCGTCGTGCTCGGGAGGATGATGACGAACTCGTCGCCGCCGTAGCGGGCGCCAACGTCGCTCGACCGAACCTGCCGTGCGATAACCTCGCCGACCATGCCCAGGAACCGGTCACCCATGAAGTGTCCGTACCGGTCGTTGACCCCCTTGAAGTTGTTCATGTCGAGCAACACGAGTGACAGCGGCGTACCATAACGCGACGACCGCTCAACCTCGTGCTGCAACTGCTCTCGGAAATAGCGATGGTTGTAGAGGCCCGTCACGGCGTCGCGGTAGGCCATGTTACGCAGACGCTGACTGAGCTCCTCAAGGTGCGTCGAATACGCGCGCTCGAGCGCGATTTGGCGGCTCCGTGAATGCGCCGCCAGGTAGATTCCGTACGCCACGCCGCCAATCACGCACATCGCCTGGAGCGCGGTGACGACTGTGCGGGACATAACGCTCGGTCCAATGAAGATCAGCGCCAGCGTGATGACGAGAATGGCGACGCCGGCGACCTTGATGGCCGTCGGCGTCTCGTCCGTGCGCCGACCGCGTCCGCCGCGATCGATCTCGCTCATGACGCCTTCAAACGGTGCGGTTTGCAGTTCCTTCGCCACCGTTATGCTGCCAGCCTTTCCGCGCCGCGCGACTGGTCGCGCGTCGTGTACGTCTGCGGCATTGCAGCGTGCGATGCCGTTTTCGTCGTCGCCAAGCCCGCTTCGAACGGCGCGGTCCGGCATACCTCCACGTTCGATTATCGGGAGAACCCGCACGACTCTTGAGCGCTGCGGTACCACGATCCGGTTTTGAGCTCCGATCCAGGCCTGCCCTTGGCACGGCGCCCGATCAACTGTGGCTACATAACATATATAGTGCGATCATTTGGAGCGTGGGCCCTGACGATACCGGTCGGGTGCGCCCGGCCGGTATGGAAGCCCGCTTCTGTAACACGGTTTACCGCGAGTTCACGGGGCCCCGTGAGCCACGGAGGATGTCCAGGACGGCGCTCAGCGGCTCGCTCGTGTCGTCGAGCTCGCGCTCCGAGGCGACGATGTCGACGAGCGTTGTGTCGGGCGCGCCATCGCCACCCAGGTCAGACGTATCTATGTGCATCAACCCCACGCTCTTCCTCCATCGGGCGATTGTCGCCGCCGTCGACTGGCGCAACTGGTCCGCGTCGATCGGCCCGTCGTCCTTCGAGCCGGCGAAGGGTGTGTCCGAGAGGCTCGGCATGGACAACTTCGGCGTTTGCATCGATGGCATACTGGGCATCGTCGGCATCGTTGGCATGCTCAGGTTCAGCTTTGCGGCCGAAATGCGATGCATCGCCATCGGCGACACGGCGATCGCCAGTGCGGCGAGGGTCAGCGGCGCGACCAGCGCAATGCTCAATCCCGCCCAGGCAGCGGCGCACGCCAGCGCCCCGCCAGCGGTTGCGACGCCGTACACACGCAGATGTGGCACGCGTGGCGCCGCCCACGGCACTCCCTGGCGGCGGTTTCTCGACTCTCCGGAGTTTCGCTCGACACGGGCCTTAGGAGACGGCTTTGAACGAACCGGCCGGATCATGCCCCGTCGCACAAGGACGTCATCACGAAACGCGTCGTATTGCTCACGCAGTCGTGGATTCCCGAGGACGCCGTAGGCCTCGTTCAGTTCGTCGAGCATGTACTGAGCGCGAGCATTCGTCGCCGCCAGCCCCTGGTATTTTCGCGCGAGGTGCCAGTACGCCTGGTCGACCATCGCGCCGTCGGCTCGAGGCGTCAGCCCCAGTATTTCGTAGTAGTCGCGGTCACTCATATGTCTGGTCCCCTGAACTCTTGTCCCGGCGATCAGATAACGCGAGCGTTGCGAGGAACGTTTCCTGAATGGTGTTGACGAACCCAGTGTGTTCGGTTCACCACCCGAGACCGTCGCCTTAGTTCCCCATCTCACACAGCGTCGACCCTACCGTCGCTGCGCTCGAAACGCCCGGCATCGCGCCGGCACGCACCCTGTACTCCCCTGAATTTGAGCTTCCCCCTGAATGAAATATCGGCAAAACCCCTCAGGACTGTCGTCGCTACTTATGTCAATGTCTCTGGCGGATTCACCTAACCGTCTGATACGCGCGCCCGCATTCAGGCGTTCCGATCAGACGGAGGCTACGCACATGACCATCCCTGACTCCCCCACCGTCCCCGTGACCGACCGCCAAGGACGCCCCATGTTCACTTGCTACGTCTGTGCCGCACCCATGACGCATGAGGACTTCTTCGAACAGAGCCTGCGACTCCCGGATGCGGACGAATCTGCTGCGGACTATTCCGACGCCGAACTGGTTGACACCTTCACGCACGTCTCCTGCGCGCGAGCCCAGCGCGGCGCCTAGGCGCCGTTATGTCGAGACATTGACCTCCCACAGTCGGGCACGATAGCGTGTCTCTGCTCAGGCTTGCGCGACGCCCCTCGAAGGCGCGTTGTGAGCCGAGAGCCATCGAAGGTCACGTTGTTGACGGAGGCCCCCGCCGTGCAATTCCTCCGCAGCTGGCAGTGGCCCCTCATCATGGCTGCCCTGGCCTGGCCCGCCGTGCTGCTACGTTTTCACGTCGTGACCGGCCCCACGTGGATCGATACCCTCTTCTTCGGCCTTGCCATCGTCTCAGCGGCATTTCTGCTGACGTGGACCGCGGAAGCTGCGGAGCGCGACATCCCGCGCACGCTGGCTCTCGCTGGCTTGGCGCTCGTCGCTGTGCTGCCCGAGTACGCCGTGGACATGCTCTTCGCATGGAAAGCCGGCAATGATCCGTCATACGCCGCGTACGCCACAGCGAACATGACGGGCGGAAACCGGCTACTCGTCGGGTTCGGCTGGACGATGGTCGTCGCCATCTTTGCGTACAAGACGCGCGGCAACGTGCTCAAACTCGCGGCTCTCCACCGGAACGAGGTGGGCATCCTCGGCATCGCCACGATCTACTCGTTCATCATTCCGATCCGCGGCGGAATCACCCTGTACGACGCCGCGTTCCTGATCAGCCTCTTCGCCGTCTACGTCTACCTTGCGTCGAAAGGCGAGGTAGAGGAAGAGTCATCGCTCGTTGGTCCCGCGGAGACCATCGCGAACTTGCCGCTTGCCCAGCGGCGCACAGTCGAGATCGCGATGTTTGTCTATGCCGGCGCGGCGATACTTGTCGCCGCCGAGCCGTTCGCCGAAGGCCTGATTCACACGGGCACGCAGTTCGGAATCGACGAGTTTCAATTGGTTCAGTGGCTCGCGCCGCTTGCGTCGGAGTTCCCCGAGTTCCTTGTGGCGGGTCTCCTCGCCTGGCGCATGCGCGCCGATGCCGCGCTCGCAGCGCTTGTCTCCTCCAAGGTCAACCAGTGGACGCTGCTCATCGGCACGCTGCCTATCGCCTACGCGATCTCTAGCGGCACAATCGATCCGCTGCCGACGGACGGCCGTCAAACGGAGGAGGTCTTCCTCACGGCGGCGCAGAGTCTGCTCGCCGTCGTCCTGCTCATCAACCTCCGCATGAGCCTTTGGGAAGCGGGAGCGCTCGCGTTTCTGTTTGTCGCCCAATTCTTGGCGCCGCATTCGATCATCCCGCGCAATGTGTTCTCGGCCGCGTATCTCGCTCTTGCGGCGATCTTCTTCCTGCGCCAAATGATCGAGATGCGCCCGTACTTTCCATCGAGCGCGCGCCGTCCGCTCGCCGGAGTGCCGCCATCGTGAAAACCGGCTCGGTCTTTCGCTGTGCCTCGGCATGACGTCCGAGCAACCAACTGTGGCGGCGCTGTTCAGCGACGCACTCGCCGCGCACAGCGCACGTGACACCCCGCGCACGATCGATCTGACGCGGCAAGTTCTGACAATGAGCCCAGATCATTCGGAAGCGCTCGAACACCTCGCGACAGTGCTGATCACGCGAAAAGGCGCCTACGACGAGGGCCTGCAACTGATTGAATGCGCGGTGACGGCGCGCGAAGGCGATGCCGGTCTCTGGTACTCGCTCGGATGGTGCTACGAGTTCGCCGCCCACGAGATCACACGACGACCCGGACGTTCGACAGTCGATCCGCGGCCGCTTTACGAGCGCGCCGGCGCGGGATTCCGCCGCTGCCTTGAGCTGCGCCCGGAGGGCAAGCTTCAAGGAGACGCCGAGGATCTGCTTGATCACGTCGAAAACGTCCTGTCGTCGCTGTGACTACGTCGCCGGCGAACTAGAATGCGGTACCCCCCACGCCTACCCGAGGACTGCCGATGACGATCTTGCAACGCTACGCCGACGAGCATCCGATGTCGCGTCGACTGTATGAACGGGCGCTTGGCTTGTTCCCGGATGGCGTCACGCACGACATGCGCCAAACGTCGCCGTTCCCGCTGTACGTCCAACGCGCCAGCGGCGCCCAAAAGATCGACGTGGACGGTCACGACATCGTCGACTTCGTCATGGGTCATGGCTCGCTCCTGCTCGGCCATCAATATCCGGCCGTCGTCGATGCAGTGCTCGCTCAGGCTCAGCGCGGCACGCACTACGGCGCATCGCACGAGATGGAGATTCAGTGGGCGGAACAGGTCAGGCGTCTCGTGCCATCCGCCGAGCGACTTCGTTTCACCTCGTCGGGCACCGAGGCCACGATGATGGCGCTGCGCCTTGCGCGCGCATTCACCGGCCGCGAAAAAATTCTCCGCCTTCGTGAGCATTTCCACGGATGGAATGACAGCGTCACGGGCCAACCCGCTGCCGAAGAGACGATCCCGCGCGCCGTTGGCCTGCCGCGCGGCGCCCTCGACGCATCGATCGTCATCCCATCGAACGACATCGAGGCGCTCGAACGCACGCTCCGCGAGGAAGGCGCCGACATCGCCGCACTGATCTTCGAGGCGACGGGTGCGCACTGGGGTACCGAGCAGATCGATCTCGACTACATCCGCCGAGCGCGCGAACTTACGTTGCAGTACGGTGTCGTCCTCATCTTCGATGAGGTGATAACCGGCTTCCGCGTCACGCCGGGCGGCGCGCAACAGGCGTACGACATCACGCCCGACATGACTACGCTCGCGAAGATCCTGGGCGGCGGACTGCCCGGTGGCGCCGTCGTCGGGCGCGCCGAGATCATCGATCGGATTGCGATGAGCAGCGGAGAAGCGCGCGTGTCCCATCCGGGCACGTACAACGCCAACCCACTCTCGTCCGCAGCAGGAGCCGCCTGCCTCGGCACCATCGCCGATGGTGCGCATCAGCAGCGCGCAAGCGACACGGCCGCGACGATCGCGCGCGGCATCAACGCTGCATTCCGGGAAGCCTCCGCAGCGGGTGCCTGTTACGGCCAGGCCTCGATGCTCCACATCGCGCTCGGCATGGAGCAGCAACCGCCCGATGGCTACTCGTGGGGATGGTGTGCGCTGCCCTCGCTGGTACCGGGCGTCCATCGTGATGCAGCCCAGGCATTGAGACTGGGCATGATCAACGAGGGTGTAGACCTGATGGGCGGCGGACTCATGGTGTCGTCCGCCCACACAAAGGACGACGTCGCATACACGCTCGAGGCGTTTCGGCGAACGCTGGCCGCGATGAAAGAGGAGCGACTCGTCTAGGCTTCCGGAAACGTCACGAGCGAGGTCGTGCTCTCGATGCCGGGCACCGCGCGGATCTTGTCGCTCAGGATCGGCGGAACGTCGCTGAGCGATTCCACCTCGAGTTCGATGACGATGTCATATGGCCCCATGACCTCGTGCAGTTCTTTGACGCCAGCCACCTTGCTCACGGCGGCGACGACGTTCTTCGTTTCGCCCGGGTTCGTCACTACCAGCACGTATGCCTTGATCATGCGGCCTCCTGCAATTGATCAACTGATTGGGCACTTGCCCCGGAGCGCTGATCGTCCGATACTGAGCCGTCGGCGCTGTTATACCTACAGCTTCGCGCGCGGGCCGTCAATCCGATCTGACGGACCGTTAGGTTCAGTCGCCGGGCGTGGGGTACACTGTTCATAGCGTCGCAATCGACGCGATCCGCCGCCGTCAGGATGCGGCAGAGGCATTCGTGGCCGAAGAACTCTTCCAGACCGACCCCATCAGCGCCCTTGGCCTTCCGTCCCCTGTTTCGATTGGACGAAGTGCGTCCGTTGCCGAGGCCCTTGAGGCTGTCAAGCGGCATGGACAAGGCTACGTGCTCATTTGCGAGGGTAACAAGCCCGTAGGCATCATGAGCGAGCGCGAAGTCCTCATGAAAATCGTCGCGCGCGATGTCAAGTACGACCAAAGTGTCGATACCTTCATGTCGCATGTTGCCGAAACGCTCACACCACGCGATCAAATCGCGAAGGCCATTGAGTTGATGAACGCAGGCGGCGAACGGAATATTCCGATTGTCGACGCCTCTGGTGACGCCGTGGCGGTGCTCCGGACGCTCGACATCATCCACTTCCTGGCGGAGGCGTTCCCAGCGCAGGTGATGAACCTGCCGCCACGTCCCCATCAGATGATTCCGGAACCGGAGGGTGCCTGACGTGACCACGTTGACGGAGCAATCGCAGCAGCCCGGGCGCCAGGATGTACAGGAGTTGGATCGCGTTACGATTCGCTTCGCAGGCGACTCCGGCGACGGTATGCAGCTTGCAGGCACGCAGTTCACCAAGACCTCCGCCGTCCTCGGCAACGACATCAGTACCTTTCCCGACATTCCCGCCGAGATTCGCGCGCCCCAGGGCTCGCTGCCGGGCGTCAGCGGATTCCAAGTCAGCTTCTCCAGACAGGAAATCTACACCCCGGGTGACGCGCCGGTCGTTCTCGTCGCGATGAACCCGGCGGCGCTCAAGACGAACATTGCCGACCTGCCACGAGGCGGGATCCTCATTGTCAACGAGGACGAGTTCAGCGAAACGAATCTTAAGAAAGCCGCCTACGCGACGAACCCGCTCGAAGA
>JANPBN010000221.1:0-3059 GCA_031430415.1 Dehalococcoidia bacterium | reverse complement strand
CTCCAGCGTCGGTTCCTCCTGCGTATCGCGCAGAAACTTGAGCCCCGTCAAGATCAGGAAGCCGCCGAAGACATAGATGACGAAGTGCGACCACTCAAGGAGCTGGGCCCCGATCGCGATCATGACGCCACGCATGATCAGCGCCCCGATGATGCCCCAGAAGAGCACGCGGTGCTGATATTGCGCCGGCACGGCGAACGTCGAGAAGATCAGCAGGAAGACGAAGACGTTATCGACGCTGAGCGACTTCTCGATCAGGTAGCCGGTCGTCCACTCGAGCCCCTTGTCAGAGCCCCGGAAGTAGTAGATGCCGATATTGAAGGCGATGGCGAGGCCGATCCACACCGCGCTCCAGGCGAGCGCTTCGCGGCGGTGGATCTCGTGTGCGTTGCGGTGGAACACGCCCAGGTCGAGCGCAAGCATGCCGAGCACAAAGGCCAGGAAGAGAATCCAGGGGAGAAGTTCGACTAGCAATTATTGGCTCCAACTTCGTCGTAGACCATGATGGTCTAGACCTGACGGCTGTTCAGAATTGGGGCGGTCACGCGGCCGGGCGCGGTGTCTCGCTCAGTCTCCGAAGTCAAAGTCGTTGTTGCGTTCGTCGCGGTCGCGCCGTCGGTTGGCGCGACCGGCATCGGGGGTGTCACCGTCGCGGGTCTCTCGCGAGCAGCACCCATCATGGCTTGCACGCTGGTTGCCGGCATCGTCGTCATCGCCGCTGAGTAGGCGCGCAATGAAACCACGGACGCCATTCGCGCGGGGTTGGCGCTGCTGGCAGCAGCCGCGCTCGCCCTCGTCATCGCCGCCGAGCATCTCGAGTAGTTCGTTGAGCAAAACAAAACCTCCTCGCGGCAGACCCTTGCCGCATCCAAGTAATTTCTTGGATGGGCAAAGTCTCACCTCGCGAGAAGGTTCTCGCGTCCAGCACCGGCGGAGGGTCCCGCGTATTGACGATGCTGGGCGACCCACAGCGTGGGTTCGTGATTACTCCCTTTGCTGCTCAAACCATAGCGGACGCGCACTAGCGAGTGCAAGCCTAAGCAGACATTTATATGCAAAATCTTTCATGGTTCATTTCGCGGTCGTTGGCACGACTAATCGGCCGTGGCCTCGTCCTATGGGCCTTCGATTCGTCACTGCTTGGTCAGCGGGCCGTTAGTGCCGCTCAGCGGGCCGACTTCCTCTGTATAGCGCCGTAGCTTTGCGTCAATGTCGAAGATGGGTTTCAGCGAGACCTGCGCGCTCTCGGCACCGTGCTTGTAATGATCGAACGGGTTGTCGACGTCCTTGATCAGGACCGTCAGATAGATCAGCAGGAAGCCAATGACCACCAGGTAGAACATCGCCTGGTAGTACGGCTCGATGTTGGCGAACAACAGGCCCGCAAGGAGTGCCACCGTGCCGATGTACGACATGGAATAGCCAACAGAAAGGAACGGCGTGTCGCGGATCGCGTCGATCCGTAAAATCATCCTGCGGATATTGTTCTGCTCCTGCTTTAGCCGCACGATAAAGTTCGGTTGTGTAAGAGACTCGAACGTCAGCAAGAATCCGTTCATCCCACTGACCCGCGTTAGTAAGTCCTTCGTGCGTTCTTGTTTGTGGAACCAACGCAACAGAGCGGAGGAGAACTCCGACATGTACGCCAGGGCGTCCAGAGCTTCAGTCGCGCCTTTGTTCCTGTACGTGATCAGGCACTCGTCTGCAATCGTCTCGATGCTCGATGCCAGCTCACCTGGGAGGCGCTCACTCTCCTTGTAGTCGGCAAGTGTCCCCGCGAGGAGGAACCCCAACACGAAGACGTTCGCCGCAATCATGCTGCCGAAAAGCCCCGTTAGTTCGATAAAGCTGGCGTCCGCAGCATTCACAACGGCTCTGGCGGCGACCAGTCCGACCAGAATCGGCGCGATCTTGATGGCGATCGCCCACTTTTGAACGGCGGCTCTGCCCCATATTGCTGTCATGCTTCCGCTCCCAAGTTGTTGGCTGACCGTTGCACACCAGTCCGCTCGCTGGTCGATCGAAGAGCGCTCCCTCGATGAGGCGGGTGGCGGTGGTTACGCCCGGCGCAAGTGCTGCACTCTAGTCGAGGACAGAGAGCGATTCAAGCAGGTCCCGGATGTGCGCGCGACGGTGCGAATGGCGCCTAAGCGGCTTTCCCATACGCACCTTGTAGTGATTGTGGCGACCGACCCGGCGTACATCGATGTAGCCGGCCGCTCGCAGGTCCGAAAGCACGTACGCCGTGGTCCGCTCCGTCAAATTGAGCGTTTCGGCAATGCGGCTGATCGTGTCGTCCGGATGTCCGGCGACATGGATGAGGACCGTGGCGTGATTCGTCAGAAACGTCCAGCGCCGGCGGCGCGTTGCTTCTGTGCTTGTCGATGATGGCCGTTTTACAGGTGCAGGTTTTGGCATGGTTGTTCAGCAGTATACACCCGGGCGCTGGCGCTCGTCTCGCGCATCCTCTACTCTGCGGGGATAGACGCAAAATCTTGCATGTGTGGAGGTCTTTTGGAGACGATCGCGGCCGCCCGGGACAACCTTCTCGCGCCCCCCTTGTTGTTCTTCGCGCTCGGAATCGTTGCGGCGCGCGTGCGGTCGGATCTTGCCATTCCGGCGGCCATTGCCCAGGGGCTGAGCATCTACCTCCTCGCGGCGATAGGCCTCAAGGGCGGCTGGCGGCTACGCGAGGCGGGCTTCAGCGGCGAAATAGCGCTCCAACTGGTCGCTTCCGTGGCGCTCGGTCTCGCGCTCGCCGTTATCGCGTTTCTGCTTCTCGATCGATTGTCACGGCTCACGCGTTTCGATCGGGCAGCGCTTGCAGCTCACTACGGATCGGTGAGCGTAGTCACATTTGTTACTGCGGCGGAGTTCCTCGCGCGCCAGGGCGTCGCGTATGAGGGCCAGCTCGTCGCGATGATGGCCTTGATGGAAGCTCCTGCGATCATGGTTGCGATCTGGCTGGCGCGCCGAAACGCCGTGGAGGCCGAACGAGAGATCGCGCACCTGTTCACCAGCGGCAGCGTGGTGGTCCTGCTGGGCGCATTGCTCGTCGG
>JANPBN010000220.1:0-9688 GCA_031430415.1 Dehalococcoidia bacterium | reverse complement strand
CGTCTTCCGCGAACTGCATCACCGCCTTGGCGGGAGCCTGCGCTTCATGGTGAGCGCGGGCGCCGCCTTGAATCCTCAAGTAGGCCGCGACTTCGCTCTGCTCGGTATTCCCGTCATCCAGGGCTGGGGCCTCAGCGAGGCAGCGCCCGTGATCACGGCGCAGCACTGGCATCCGCGGCGATTCTACATGTCGAACTACTACGAAGAGCGTATGGGCTCGATCGGCTGGCCGGTCGATGGCGTCGACATCGCCCTGATCGACGTGCCGGAGAAGGAACTCTACGTCCACCTCCATGGCGAAGGCGAAATCATCGCCCGTGGCGAGAACATCACGCCGGGCTACTGGCGCGCTCCCGAGGAGACCGAGCGGATCAAACTCGGCGAGTGGTTGCGCACCGGCGACATCGGCCGGATCGACGAAGAGGGCAACGTCTGGATCACTGGCCGCAGCAAGTTCGTCATCGTCCTCGACTCGGGCGAAAAGATCCACCCAGACGAGATCGAGGAGAAGATCGAACACAGCCCCCTCGTACAGGACGTCATGGTCATGGGCAGGAAGGTGCGCGGAAAGACCCAGGCCGTCGCGCTCGTCTACCCCAACCGTGACGAGATCGTGAAGCGCCTCGGCGAATCCGCGACAGCCGATGAGATTGTACGCGCCGTGTCCGCCGACGCCGACGCGGTGCAGGCAGACATTGCGAGCTACAAGCGCACCACGGATGTCATCCTCACCGACGAGCCTCTGCCCCGGACGGCCATCCGCAAGATCATGCGTGGACAGGTACAAGAGAACTACGGGTTCGACCTTGCTCGCTGGGCTGCGTCGTGGGCGGAGTTCCAGGCGCAAACCGCCACCGAACCCGCCGACGATGAAGCGCAGGCCGAAGAGGCGCTTGCCGCCGTCTGACCCGCGCCGGAACGAACAGATAGAAGAGGAGGGCTCCCGCGTGGGAGCCCTCCTTCGTATCCAGGATGAACCGGCGAATTACGGCGCCACAGCCTCGATCGGCGCTTGCTGCTCGATGCCTGCAGGGGCAACGTTTCCGCCCTCACCGGCTCCGGGCTCGAACGAGCCGCTCTCGATGAACAGCGGCGCCATGACGAGCGTGATCGTCGCGAGCAGCTTGATCAGCACGTGCAGCGACGGGCCGGCCGTGTCCTTGAACGGGTCACCGACCGTGTCACCAACGACGGCCGCCTTGTGCGCCTCGCTGCCCTTGCCGAGCGTCTCACCGTTCTCGCCCTTGAGGCCACCCGACTCAATGAACTTCTTCGCGTTGTCCCAAGCACCACCACCGTTGTTCAGAACGGTCGCCATCATAATGCCGACGATGGTGCCGATGATGAGCATGCCCGAAACGGCGAGCCAGCCGGAGGCGTCGTGCGCCGTCCCATAGCCGGGTACGATCACCTCGGAGCTGCGTGTGAACCGGAAGAGCAAGCCGACCGCGATCGGCATGCTAACCGCGAGGATTCCCGGCAAGATCATCTCGCGGAGCGCTGCCTTGGCAGTGATATCTACAGCGCGCCCGTAGTCGGGGCGTGACGTACCTGCCATGATGCCGGGGTCGGCACGAAACTGGCGTCGCACCTCTTCGATGATCGCGCCACCGGCCGTCCCGACCGCGCGAATCGCCAGCGAGCTGAACAGGAACACCAGCATCGCACCGGCGAGACCACCGACAAACACATCAACATTCGCCAGGTCGATCGGCAACTCAGCGGTGAGCGGAATCCCGAGCCGTTCCTTGACCTTGTCCAGATACGCGGAGAACAGCAGGAACGCCGCCAGTCCTGCCGATGCAACTGCGTAGCCCTTCGTGAGAGCCTTCGTCGTGTTGCCCACTGAGTCCAGTTTGTCCGTGATCTCACGGGCGCCCTCGGGAGCACCGGACATCTCCGTGATGCCGCCTGCGTTGTCCGTGATCGGCCCGAACGTGTCCATGCTGAGGATATAGGCCGCCGACATGAGCATGCCCATTGTCGCCACCGCCGTACCGAAGATGCCGGCGGTGAAGTCCGGCACGAACTCTCCGGGCGTCGAGGTGACGATGTCAGCTTGCGTCCCAAGCGTGAATGACGTGACGAGGGCGAGACCGATGGCGATCGCCGTGAGCGCCGTGGTCTCGAATCCCACAGCCGTACCGATGATGATGTTCGTCGCCGGGCCAGTCTTCGAGGCCTCCGCGATCTCCTGCACCGGCCGCCACGAGCCAGCCGTGTAGTACTGCGTGATGTACACGAAGGCGATACCGGTCACGATACCCACGATGCCGCAGGCAAAGAACCAGCCCCAGGCGTCGTCCAGCATCATGTACGTCGTAATGCCCAACCCGACGACCGAAAGCGCCGACACGATGTAATAGCCGTAGTTGAGCGGCGTCATCGGATCCTGCTTGCTCTCCGGATCACCGCTCGTAAAGAACGGAACGGACAGCAGCCCGGCGATCGTCGCGATGATGCCGAACGAGCGGAGCACCAGCGGGAACATGATCCACTCGATGCGACCGGTCAGCACGTAGATGCCGACCCCGAGAATCATCGCACCGATGTTCTCAGCCGACATGGACTCGAAGAGGTCCGCGCCACGTCCAGCGCAGTCACCGACGTTGTCGCCGACGAGGTCCGCGACAACCGCGGCATTCCGAGGGTCATCCTCGGGGATACCAGCTTCGACCTTGCCGACGAGGTCCGCGCCGACGTCGGCCGCTTTGGTGTAGATACCGCCGCCGAGCTGCGCGAACAGGGCAACGAAGCTGGCGCCGAACCCGAATCCAACGATGAGAAACGGGGTGATCGCATAGGGGTTATCCAACAGCTTGCTGTAGGTGAAGAAGATGCCGGAGACGCCGAGCAGGCTCAGCGCCACCACCAGGAAGCCAGAGACGGCGCCTCCGCGTAGGGCGACCGTGACGGCCTCCTTGAGGCTGTTCTGGGCGGCAGCGGCCGTCCGGATGTTCGAGCGCACCGCGATGAACATGCCGATGTAGCCGGCCAGTCCGGAGCAGATCGCGCCAACGAGGAAGGCCACGCCCGTGAGCATGCCCTCCTCCCATCGGCCTACGGCGGCGGAGGCGCCGAACTGAATCGAGCCGTCCTCCAGCACAATCGGCTTTACGCCTTCCGAAATGCTTCCAACGATGACTGACACGGCAACGGCCGTCACGACGGCAAGTACGCCAATCGTCTTGTATTGCCGCGAGAGGAACGCCATGGCGCCCTCAAAGATCATGTCAGCGATTTCCTTCATCGCCGCGGTGCCGGTGTCCCTCCGCAGGACGTCGTACGCGAGCCAGAGCGCGAATAGCGCCGCGGCGGCGCCGGTGACCGGCACCATCCATATGAGTCCCATCGGCTCCTCCCTCCGCTCGCGATGCGTGCGAGCCCTCGCCCCGGCGAGTCTGCGAATTTCACGGTTTTAGACACACAAAAGGAGGCGCCCGGAGCACCTCCAGTAGAGCGCCGGAAGTCTATCGCGGGCATATGTGACGATCAAGCGAAATCAGTCCGGGCGGCTTCTCGAGGGACGTGCAGAGGCCCGCCGGAATGGCGGGCCTCTGTGCATCTGGCAAGGGGCGCGACGATCAGCAGCGCCGGCCGAACTGGCGCATCACGAGCACGACGTCCCGCCCGGTCACGCGGCCGTCGCGGTCCAGATCGTACGTCGCATCGAATCGCTTCGCGCCGAGGTGGCGAATGATCGCACGCAGATCGCTGAACCCCACGACCCCATCGCCGTCGAAATCCGGGCAAGCGGCGGTCGGAGTACGCGCCGGTACCGGCGTGCTCGTCCGGGTCGCCGTCGGCGGTACGGACGTGGCCGTGCGCGTCGCAGTTGGCGGCACCGGCGTACTCGTCGGAGTCGCCGTCGGTGGAATAGGTGTACTTGTGGGCGTTGAGGTTGGCGGCACCGGGGTATTCGTACTCGTCGCCGTCGGCGGAACGGGCGTACCCGTCGGAGTCGCGCTCGGCGGCACAGGCGTGCTCGTGGGGGTCGCCGTCGGCGGAACGGGCGTACTCGTCGGAGTCGCGGTGGGCCCGGGCGTCGCCGTGCCGAGCGCCACCACCTGTACCGGCGCGGTGTCCGTCGCCCCAATCACGACAACAGCAGGCGACGATGTGGTCGCGCTGTTCGTGTAGTTCCCTGGAGTCGACGAAACAGTGACGCCAAAGTGCAACGACAGGCTACCGCTCCCCGGCACATTGGCTGTTTCCCACCACGTCAGCGTCTGGCCCAGGACATCCGGATCGAATGTCGACAATCCGCTCGTGCTGGCCGGAGTGTAAGTGAAGCCAGACGGGAGGGTGTCCTCCACCGTCTCGATCATCACCGCGAAGGCATTCGGATTGGAGAGCGTGATGGTGTACCCGTTAGCGCCGCCGGTGATCGTCGAAGGCGCGTCTGCCGTCTTCGTGACGGTAAGCGGCTGGACTTCTACGATCCCGCCCGTCTGGCCGACGGATGCGGACGCTCCCGCGGCGATCGTGCGGCTCCAGCTCAACGCGACGGCGTGCTCCGTGAACGCCGCGCACTCGCACGTGTCAGCCAGCTCTCCACCCGTGTTGATGGCCGCCCAGACGTTCGGCGCCGCGCCTTGCTGGTAGTGATCCGCCGCCGTGATGCCAGCCCAGGACAGAACCGGACCGGCATCCACCGCCGATGGTGATGTGGCACACGCGACGCTCTTCGCGATAGCGTCCACCGCGCCATAGCCCCAGTTCGTGCCATTCAGGTAGCAGTTCAGAACGCGATACAAGCGCACCGCCCGCGTCGACGCGCCGGAGTTCTGTACTTGGACCGACGTCGAGAACGTGGTGCTACCAGCGACGTAGCTGTCGGTCTGGGTGAGGCGTAGCCCGGTCGTGCCAGCGTCGACGACGGTGACGATCCGGTATGGGTCCGCGGCGCTGCCCGTCCCCGTCGGTGCCGATTGCGACACCGGCGTGAACGCTGTGTACAACCCGAGCGGAACCGTCGAGGTGCCCGCGTGCCCCGAGAAATCCGGGGCATACAGGGTCGCCCCAACCGCCAGAATTGTGCCACAGTCGCCGAGCGGAATCGTGGCGGGGTAGGCGGCGAAATGCGGCACGCCGCTTTGTCCGAACTGGCAGCTCAGCTCGTTTCCGATATTGATCTGCTCGATCGGGCCCGGCGCCACGATCGACTGCACGATCAGCGGCGCGGCCTGGCCGCGTTCGCTTCTATCTCCGATGGACAGCAGGGATACCGACAGCGCGAGCAGAAGCCCCGCTGCGGCTAGCAGGTGTGTGCGGTTCATGGCGGTAACAGCCTCTCCGGCTGGAGTGAAGTCCAGTCCTCATGCCTCCAATATCGGCGAAACTCGACCAATGGTGTTGGGCGCGAGCACGCATGATTTCGTTGACACCCAGATTCGCCAGATGTATTCTCGCCATGCCTCAAACCTGACGTTGACGTTAGATTTGTCCGCAGCCACCCTGAAGGCTTGGGAGAGGTGCCCATCATGACGCAAGCCACCCCCTCGATCATCACCGACGAGATGCGCGCCGCCATCGGTGTCGAAGGCCCGGCGATCGCCCTCGAGGTCGAGAAGACAAACTGCCGCATGTACGCCCGCTCGGTCGGACACACCGACCCGGTCTTTTACGATGAGGAGGCCGCGCAGGCACGAGGCTTCCGAAGCATCCTCGCCCCACCTGGCTTTCTCGGTACGCCGCGATTCCGCCCCGGCAGTGGCAGCGGCGCACCCGGCGAGATGGGCGGTCGCGGCTTCAGCGTGCCGTACAAGCGCGTGCTCAACGGCGGCACGGACTACGAGTATTTCCCTGACGAAGACAGTATCTCGGCGGGAGACACGATCACGGCCAGATCGAAGGTCGTCAGCTTCGAGGAGACCGAAGGCAGCCTGGGGCCGATGCTCATCACGAAGCGCGAGACCGTGTATACGAACCAGCGCGGCAAGATCGTCGCCAAGATGTACGGAACCCTGATCCAGTACTAGGAGCGAGCGATGGCACAGGTCTACTTCGAGGATGTGAGCGTCGGTGATGAGATTCCGTCGCTGAAGAAGAACTGCTCGACGCAGCAACTCGTGCTCTGGGCTGCCGGTTCCGGTGACTTCTACCAGATCCACTACGACAAGGACTTCGCGCAGGGCACCGGACTCAAGGGGCTGATCGTCCACGGCGCACTCAAGAACGCATTCCTTGGCCAACTGCTGCATGATTGGGTGGGCGAGAAGGGCCAGGTGCGCCGCTTCGGCTGCGCCTATCGCGGGATGGATGAGCCGAATCAGGACATCCTCTGCCGCGGAGTGATCACCCGGAAGTACGAGGAGGACGGAAAGCGATTCGTCGAGTTGGACGTTTGGACTGAAAAGCCCGACGGCAAGAAGACATCGCCGGGCACCGCGCTCGTCGCGCTGCCGTCTCGCAACTAGCGGATACCGGCGCCTCCCGCGCCGTCACGGACAGGAGAACGACCTTGGCTGACGAACCCTTCCAGATCACAGACGAGATGCGCGCGCTGATCGGCGTCGACGGCGATCCCTGGACGTACGAAGTGACGACGACGAGCGTACGCATGTATGCCCGCGGCATCGGCTCCGAGGATCCGATCCACTACGACGTCGACTTCGCGAAGTCCCAGGGCTTTCGCAGCGTCGTTGCGCCGCTCGGCTACATCGGCACCCCGGTCTACCTTCCCGGCAAGAACGACCCGACGTTCGGCTTTCCCCGTCGCGAGGGCGGCGCACGCCTGAACATTCCGTTCCGCGGCTTGCTTGATGGCGGCACCGAGACGGAGTACCTCGACGTCATCTGCGCCGGCGACGTGCTCGTCGAAACGTCGCATCTCGCGGATCTCAAACTCAAGGAGGGGCCGCGACCGATGCTCTTCGTCACGAACGAGACGGTCTACAAGAACAAGGACAGCGGCAAGGTCGTCGCCAAGCAGCGACTGACCTCCATCCACATGTAACCGCCGCGGCCCTTTTGGTTCGCGTGACCCGGTACAGGAAGGACCCAATCGATGGCAGAGCAGACATACTTCGAAGACGTGCAGGTGGGCCAAACGCTGCCGCCGTTGGAGATCACGCCCGACAAGCAGCAGCTCGTGAAGTTCGCCGCCGGATCGGGAGACTTCAACCCGCTGCACTTCGACGAGAAATTCCCGATGCTCCAGGCGATGGGCCTGAGCGAGAACATCGTCCACGGACGGTTCAAGTACGCGCAGGTCGGCCGGTCGGTCCTCGCCTTCGCGGGCTACAAGGGACGAGTGAAGAAGTTTGGCGTCAGCTATCGCGGCATGGATCCGCTGAACAAGCCGATCATCGTCAACGGCGTGGTCACGGCGAAGAAGCAGGAGAACGGCGAGAACATCGTCGAACTCGACGTCTGGGCCGAGGACGCCGACGGCAAGAAGACGACGCCCGGCAACGCAGTCGTCGCGCTGCCTTCCAAGGCATAGCCGCGGAAGAGCGATAACGCAGGAGGCCGACATGGGCGCGCTCGAAGGCAAAGTCGCCGTCGTCACCGGGTCGGGCCGCGGCATCGGGCGCGGCATCGCGATGCTGTTCGCGCGTGAGGGCGCGAAAGTCGTCGTGAATGATCCCGGCGTCAGCGTCGACGGCTCCGGTAACGACAGCGGCCCCGCCGACGAAGTCGCCGCCGAGATCAGGGGCGAGGGCGGCACCAGCGCCGCGAGCTACGATAGCGTCGCCACGGTCGATGGAGGCGAGGCGATCATCAAGACCGCCGTTGACACCTTCGGACGCATCGATATCCTCGTCAACGTCGTCGGCATCCTCCGTGACCGGATGATCTTCAACATGTCGGAGCAAGAGTGGGACGACGTCATCGCCGTCCACCTCAAGGGTCACTTCAACTGCACCAAGCCGGCCGCGATCCTCATGCGCCAGCAACGCTATGGCCGCATCGTCAACTTCACGTCGACATCCGGCATCATCGGCAACCCCGGCCAGGCGAACTATGGCGCGGCGAAGTCGGGGATTGCCGGCTTTACGCGCGTCGTCGCCAAGGATCTCGGCCGCTATGGCGTCACCTGCAACGCCATCGCGCCCGTCGCTGCCACTCGCATGACGATGCAGGTGAGCGACGAGTCGCGTGAGTTGCGCGCACGCGCCACAGGACAGCCATCTGCGCCCCGTCCTCCGAGCGGCGCCATCGCCGCGATGGGCGACCCCGACTACGTCGCGCCCATGGTCGGCTATCTCTGCACCGACGACGCATGGAACATCAACGGCCAGATCTTCCACGTCCGCGGCGGTACCGTCGGCGTCGCGCATCACCCAATCCCCATGCGCACACTCTGGAAGCCGGCGATGTGGACGCTCGATGAACTCGCCGCCGTCGTGCCGAGGCAGATGATGGCCGGCACGACGAACCCGGCGCCTCCGCCCCCCGACCTCGAGATCCCCGGACGCGCCGCGCAGGCTGCAACCGCCGGAGGTGGTGCGTAATGGCACGCTTCGATGGTCGTGTAGCAATCGTCACCGGCGGCGGCCGCGGCATCGGGCGCGCGGTTGCCAAGATGCTGTCCCAAGAGGGAGCCAGCGTCGTCGTCAACGACTACGGCGTCAATGTCGATGGGAGCGCGCCCAGCAGCGGACCTGCGGCGGAAGTCGTCGAGGAGATCAGGTCCGCTGGAGGCAAGGCCGTCGCCAACGCCGACACCGTCGCGACAATGGCCGGAGGCGAGGCGCTCGTGCAGACCGCCATCGACAACTACGGCCGCCTCGACATCCTCGTGAACGTCGCCGGGATTCTCCGCGACCGCATGATCTTCAACATGTCGGAGCAGGAATGGGACGACGTCATCGCCGTACACCTCAAAGGCCACTTCGCTACGACGAAGCCCGCGTCGATCGTCATGCGCCAGCAGCGTTACGGACGCATCATCAATTTCTCGTCGATCTCGGGTCTCGGCGGATTGCCCGGCCAGGCGAACTACGGTGCTGCGAAGGCGGGCATCGCCGGCTTCACCCGCGTCGTCGCGCGAGACCTTGGCCGCTACGGCGTCACCTGCAACGCGATCTCTCCCGGCGCCGCGACGCGCATGACGGCGACCGTACCCGCCAACGCCGCGCAACTGCGCGCACGCGCCGGCACGGCACCCGTCGTGAACGATGCGCCTCGCGTTAGCAGCGTCCCGCAGATGCGCGAACCCGAGTACGTGGCGCCCATGACCGTCTTCCTGGCGTGCGATGAGGCTTGGAACATCAACGGCAAAATCTTCTACGTTGCCGGCGGCCGCATCTCGCTCGCGCACGAGGAGACAGCCATGCGCCAGATCACCAAGGACGGCATGTGGTCGATCGACGAACTGCGCGAACTCGTCCCCGCGAATCTGATGAACGGCCTCGTCAACCCTGCCCCGCCGCCACCCGACCTGCCGATTCCGGGGCGGCCGGCGGTGGCTGACGCGTAGCGGCTCCATACCCGATTTGGAACGAAACCCGTCGGCGCTCCTGACGCAGTGTTGTCAGTACGACGGGCGTATCATGACGCCGCGTGCTGAGGATCGGTCCTCCGCATCGTTCAGGCGACGGGAGGTCGACGGTGGAAAGCCAACAGTTTCACGCGCAGCAGTCGCAATTGCTGAAGGAGTCATTCGCGCGCCTCACTGGCGTCGACTCGTCAGTTTTCAGCCAAGGCGGCGTCACCGTGACCACCCGTCCCGAGCCGTCTT
>JANPBN010000219.1:0-6138 GCA_031430415.1 Dehalococcoidia bacterium | reverse complement strand
TCATCTTCTCGCATCCGCACGAGCCAGCGGTCGGTCTGCAGGTGCCCGCTGGAACGATGGAGGACGGCGAGACGCCGGAGCAGGCCGTCCTGCGCGAGGCGATCGAAGAGACCGGCCTCGATGGCCTGCGCGTGGTGTCCTATCTCGGAGACGTTGTTCTCGACCGTGCCAATGTCGGCCGCGACGAGATCCACCATCGCTTCTTCTTCCATCTCGTCTGCGAGAGCCAACCGCCCGAGCGATGGCAGCACTACGAATCGGATCCCTCCGATGGCAGCGAGCCACCGCTCTTCGAACTCTGGTGGGTGCCACTGCCAGATGGCGTTCCGGAGCTGATCGCCCGCCACGGCGACATGCTTCCAAAGCTGTTCGGGGCGCTCGGGCTGGAGTAGCCCCCGGCCGTTTACGGGCAGGTGCCGTCCGAATTCGTCCACTTCCAGCCAGATTTACAGAGACGTTACGCCGCGTTGCCACGCAGGTGTGTGCGCGCTGGCTACGATGCCGTTATCAATCGTAGACGCGCCATAACCAGTCAGCTTACGATTCTGGCGCGGACATCAGAAAGGACACGGAGATCAGATGAGCACACGAACCAGGATCCTCAGTGGAGTCGCCGCTCTCGCCGTAATCGCGGCGGGCGTGATCGGCGTCGCCGCGGTCGGCGCGCAGGAGGGCGGCGATGCGCAGCCGGCGCGCGGCGAAGTCTTCGTCCAGCGCGTCGCCGACAACCTCGGCGTCACGACGGACGCGCTCAAGGGCGCCGTCAAGGATGCGCAACTCGCCGGCGTCGATGACGCACTCGCCGCCGGTCGCATCACCGATGACCAGGCGACAAAGCTCCGGGACAAGATCAACAGCAGCGAAGGCCTCGGCCTCCGCGCCCTCATCAAGCACCACGACCGCAAGCAGGAGCGGCGTGGCGAGATCCGCCGCGCCTTCGTCGAGACCGCCGCCGAGTCCATCGGCAACACGCCCGACGAACTCCGCGAGCAACTCGCTGCCGGGGCATCCATCGCCGATGTTGCCGCCAGCAACGGCGCCAGCGTCGACGACGTGAAGGCCGACATCCTCGCCGCCGCCAGCACGAAGCTCGACGCCGCCGTCGCCAACGGCCGGCTCACGCAGACCCGCGCCGACGAGATGCTCCAGAAGCTCACCGACAACATCGACGACATCCTGGCGAAGCAGCGCGGCTGACCCCGCACAAGCGCGATCGGCAGCTACGGGTTCTGCGACCAGCCAGGCAGCACGATCGGCATGATCCTGCCCTCCGGCGACGTGCAGCGGCAGCAGTACTATCACTATGGGAAGGCGCGCGCAGGCGAGGTGGGAACCGACAAGCCGAAGGCCATTCTGGCCGTGGCCCGCAGACCCTCTCACTCGGGTACGACGGCGACGGCAGCCCGACGGTCGAGCGGCATCCCCGCCGGTGCCCCCAACAGCTTCGACTTCCGCCGCATCTCTCGTACCATCGACGCACGCCCGCCCCGTCGCGCAGGCGCCGGACCGATCCACGCTCCGCCGGAAAACACGAAAACTGCAAAACGAACGGACAAATTGAACCTGCACGTGACGTAACGGAAGGGCTCTTTTGGCCCCTAAACGACACACTAAAGTGCGCGGCCACCATGCGCGAGAGACCAGCGTCCGGAGCCCCCGGCCCTACCGCCGCCGCGCCTCATGCAGCCACGTCGCCGTTTCGATGAATGTGCGAGCGTCGTCGTACGACAGCCATGCGACCGCTTGCACGAGCGCCCACTGCCGCGCTCGCTCCCGGTCGAGGCCGAGATCGCTACTCAGCCGGTCCAGCCGCGTCAACGTCTGCTCTCGGCTATGTTCGAGCTCGACGGCGCGAACGATCGCCGCGATGCCGAACTCTCGCTCTCCGGCGAGCGGCTTCGGGTCGATCGCCAGCCACGGCTCGCGCTCCGCCCGCAACACATTGCCGGGATGCAAATCCTGGTGCAGGAGCACCTGCTCTCCCTGCGAACCGGACAACGTTCGGACGCTGTCCAGCGTGGCATCCAGCAGCGCGCGCTCGAACGGCTTCCCGGCGCGCTCCCAGTCTCGCTCCAGATGGCTCGCCCACCACGAAGCCTCGTCGGCAAGCGACCGGAACGGCGCTCCAGCCGGCTTCCACAGGCGCGGAAGCAGCCCGGCCAACACACCAAGCACAACCTCGCTCGGCTCGATCGACAGCGCCGTCCCGGGGCGGCACCGTTCGAGAAGGAGCGCGTGCCGCGTTTCGTCCGCCGCCAGAAGCCGGATCGCTCCGTCGCCGTTCCAGAGCGCGAGCGCCGCCGCCTCGGTGTCCGACTCCCTGTGCGGCCACTGCATCTTGAGGACGACGGCCGTGCCGTCCGCTGTCGTCGCCTCGATCGGCAGCGATACGCTCCCGCCCGGCAGCGTTGCGCCAAGGCGGAGCTGCCACGACTCCGCGCACTCCGCCACAAGCTGAGGCAGCCGATCGAGCCAGGCTCGCCCGGATTCGTTCGCGCGAAGGTGCTCAATATTCGCTGGGATGAGCATGCGTCGCGCCTACAACCCTCGGGCCGCACGACGTTGTTTCGATCGCCGCTGGCGCGCCTCATCCACCCCGGTACAACCCGTGCGCATCGATGTACTCCCTCACGCGCGTCGGCACCAGATAGCGGATACTCCCTCCCGCCCCCACCCGCGCTCGCACGTCGCTCGACGAGATCGCCAGCCGCGGCGCATCGAACTCCACGATGCGATCGCGCGTCATCCCCGGGATTGCCCACGCCGCCGCCAGATCGGCGTCCTGCTCGTCCCGGTGCGCCACCGCCAGCATCGCGTGCTCGACGATCCGCGCCGGATCGTGCCACTGCGCCAGATCCGCCAGCGCGTCCGCCCCGACGATGAACCAGAACGCATCGTCCAGCCGTTCGCCCGCGAGCGCCGCCAGCGTATCCGCCGTGTAGCTCGGACCCGCACGCCGCACCTCGATGTCGCTGATGCCGAACGCGTCGTGCCCCTCGATCGCAATCTGCAGCATCGCCAGCCGGTGCGTCGCATCCGTGATCAGGCGGTGCGCCTTCCGCCACGGCTCTCCCGCCGGCACGAACAGGACGAGATCGAGCGACAGTTGCTCCCGCGCCTGCTCGGCCAGCACGAGATGCGCCGTGTGTACCGGATCGAACGTTCCGCCGAGGACTCCGACCCTCACTCTTCCCACCGTAGCTCGATGTCGCCGAAACGCACCGCATCGCCCTCGCGCGCGCCCGCCCGCCGCAGCGCCGCCACGACGCCCATCCTGCTCAGCCGCCGCATCGTCTCCGCGCGCGATGCGTCGGACTGCAGCGCCAGCATCTCCACCAGCACCACCGGCCGCTCCCCCACCACCCGGTACGCCGCTCCCTCGCGTTCGATGCTGAAGCCGGGCCCGCGCGGCAGTGGCCGCAGTACTTCGATACCGTCATCCGGCGTCGGCGCCGGCAGTTCTTCGCGCAGCCTCTGCAGCCGCTCGAACGCCATCTTCGCGAGGTCCGCCGTGCCCTGCCGCGCGGCCGCGCTGATGAACGCATACGGCCGGTCGAGACGATCCGCGATCTGCGCCAGTTCGTCTCTCCGCGCCTCCGCCTCCGGCATATCCATCTTGTTGAACGCGATGATCTGCGGCCGGTCCCCAAGTTCCGCCGCGTACGACCGCAGTTCGTTGTCGATGACGGCGATATCGTGCGCCGGATCCGGCTGCGATGCATCCACCACATGAATCAGCAGCAGCGTCCGCTCGACGTGCCGCAAGAACTCCAGCCCCAGGCCCGCCCCTTCATGCGCTCCCTCGATCAGCCCCGGGATGTCTGCCATGACGTACGAGTCAAACCCCACCTCGACCACGCCCAGGTGCGGCTCCAACGTCGTGAATGGATAGTCCGCGATCTTCGGCGTCGCTCGCGACACCGCCGTCAGCAGCGTCGACTTCCCTGCGTTCGGCAGGCCCGCCAGTCCGACGTCCGACAGCAGCTTGAGCTCCAGCGTCGCCTCGACGTCCTCGCCCCGCTGCCCCGTCTCCGAGATCCGCGGCGTCTGGTTGCTCGATGATCCGAAGTGCACGTTCCCGCGCCCGCCGCGTCCACCTCCCGCGATGACCAGGCGGTCGCCCTCGTCCGTCAGGTCGCCGATCACCTCGCCGCCGATGCGCACGATCGTCCCGGGTGGCACCGGCAGTTCCAGCGTCTGCCCGTTTTTCCCGTGCTTCTTCTTCTTGCCGCCGTTCCCACCGTGCTCCGCGTTGTACAGCTTCTTGTAGCGAAACTGCCCCAGTCCGTTGACCGCCCGGTCCGCCACCAGCGCGACGTCGCCGCCGCGGCCGCCATCGCCTCCATCTGGTCCGCCTCGAGGCACGAACTTCTCGCGGTGGAAGTTGATGAGTCCGTGCCCACCATCTCCGGCTTTGACGTGTATCTCTGCGTGATCAATCAAGCCGGTCTCCTGTCATCGGGGAATCTATCGATCATTATAGGGGTGTTGGATCGGTGGGTAATCCGGGAATTGAAGCTGCAAATACCCTCACAACCCGAAGATGACACACATATGTAAAGGGATTCCCGTGCCGATACCTTGACAGCGTGGGGTAGAATACGCGGAGTAATCGGCTGCAGGACGAAGCAGCCCACCGAGGCCCACCACGTTGTGGGCTTCATGTTGACCAGCGGTAGCCGGATCCCGCACGGTCGCTTAGTAGGAGACATTGAGCATTAGGGGCACGCTCAGCCCGCGCTCATTCAAGGACGCTCGAGCGCGACGAACCATTGGTTCGAACGACCTCCCCGCAGCACACACGGTGCGTGCGCGCAAAAAGCACAGGCCATACACGCACGGCCTGGTGCTGGTGATCATCTCCGCCGCAGCATCCCTCGGCATCTTCACAAGCGGCGGATTGACCGGCCGCTCCGAGGCCTTTGGTGCACCCGTGACGGGCCTGTCGCTCCCCGGCGTCGGCTCCAGCATTCCGACGGCCGACCAGACCGTCCTCCGCCCCCCAGCGATCAACAAGACCAAGCGCGTCGAACAACCAATCTCCCAGAACCAGCAAGAGACCGCCGATCAGTTCGCCGCGCTCAGCGCGACGCCCACCTCGGTCGCCGTCGTCGTCCAGGAAGAGGCCGTCGTCCGCGCCGCCTCCGACGCTCCCGCGCCCCAGATGCTCCCGTACCAGGTCGTAGAGGTCAACGAAGGCGATACCGTCGCCAGCATCGGCGAGCGGTACGGCATCAGCCCCGAATACATCATCGCGAACAACGCCGAGATCGTCGACTCAAACGTCTTGAGCCTTGGCCAGGCGATCCTCGTGCCCGCCGGCAACGGCATCCTGCACGAAGTCCGGTTCGGCGAGACCCTTAGCGACATCGCCGCCCGTTACGACGTCGATGTCGAAGTGATCGCCGAGTTCGCGCCCAACCGCATCTCGACCGTGAACGATATCACCGAAGCGCAACTGCTCTTCGTTCCAGACGCCCGCCCGATCGCCCCGGCGCCCGTGCCAGCCGCCGAGACCGCGCCAGACTCTACCGAGGACGCCACGCCGGTGCCCGACGACGCCTCGAGCGGCGAAGGCACCGGCTCCGATGGTGAGATCGTGGCCGATGGACCCAGTTCTGGCGAAGGCCTGGTCTGGCCGATCGTCGGGCCGGTCAGCAGCTACTACGGCTCCAGCCACCCGCTCGGTATCGATATCGACGGCTTCAACCTCGGCGGCGCCGCGGTCGGCGCAGCGACATCGGGCACCGTCGTCTTCGCCGGCGGCAACGCCTGCTGCTCGTACGGCCTCTACGTCGTCGTCGTCAGCCCCGGTGGCGTCGAGACGCTCTACGCCCACCTGTCGTCGATCTACGTCTCCCAGGGCGATGCCGTGTCTCAGGGCGAGGCCATCGGCGTCATCGGCGACACCGGTTACTCCACCGGCACCCACCTCCACTTCGAGGTCATCGACAACGGCACCCGCGTCAACCCACTCTCCTACCTCCCGTAACCAGGCTCTCCTGCGGAATCGCACGGACCGGCCGACTCCCGCCGACCCGTTACAATCTCGCAGCGAAGCGGTGATCCCACAGCCGGAGGGACCCCCATGACCGACATCCTGCGCGCCGCCGTCATCGGCCTCGGCGCGATGGGCGC
>JANPBN010000218.1:0-21593 GCA_031430415.1 Dehalococcoidia bacterium | reverse complement strand
GCCGCTCCCGCGAACGTGCTCGATGAAGCGGAGTTCGCCGCCCGGTCGCAGCACGCGCCTGATCTCTGCGAGCGTCGCGTCGGGGGCATCGACCGTGCAGAGCACGAGCGTCGAGACGACGACATCGGCTGAGGCGTCGGCGGCGGGGATGCGCTCGCCGGGGGCCTGGCGCAGGTCGATACCGTCGTGCAGGCGTTCTTGCGCGCGGCGGAGCATGTGGGGATCGGGCTCGAACGCGATCACGTGCGCTGCGGGCGGATAGTGCGGGAAGTTGAGTCCGGTGCCGGCGCCGATCTCGATGACATCGCCCGCGACGCCAGCGAGGAGCGCCGGGCGCATGCGGCCCATGGCGCCGCGCTCCATGGCGCGTGACAGGCGGTCGTAGAACCAGGCGAACCAGCGGTGGCCATCATCGCGCATGGTGGCATGGTACTACGCCAGCCGGGCGGGGGTGTGGTCGTCGCGCCCGTATCGGAGCCGATACTCTGTACAGGCACGCGATACAGGCTGAACGGACAGGACTTCCCCGACATGAACCTGAAGTACCGCTCGCACAACACGACGATCGGCGATGACCTTCGCGACTACGCGGCGCGGAAGATCGAGCGGCTGCAGCGCTTGCTGCCGCGCCTCGACGACGTGACGATCGAGGTGGAGCAGCAGGACACGCGGTCCGCGGGCGCTCGGTATCGCGTCGAAGTGACGGTGCACGCGGCGGGCACGATGCTGCGCGGCGACCAGCGCGGCGGCGACGCTCGCAGTGCACTCGACCTGGCGATTGACGTCGTCGACCGGCAGGCGCGGAAGCATCAGAAGCGGCTCATCGATCGCCACCACAAGGTCACGGCGAAGGAGATGGCCGCGGGCGAGCCGGGAGCGGCAGCGCCGGTGTCGGCGGGCAACGGCGGCACGTCGCGTGACGGCGATGAAGATTACAGCGAGTACGTGCTCGGCAAGGTTGTGCGCGTGAAGCAGTTCGAAGCGAAGCCGATGTCGGAGGAGGAGGCGCTGGCGCAGATGGACCTGCTCGGCCATGACTTCTTCCTCTTCCTCGACGCGGGGACGAGCGAGTACGCGCTGCTGTACAAGCGCCGCGACGGCGACTACGGGCTGCTGACGCCGCGGCGCGGCTGAGGCTTCGCGGCGCTCGTGATGCACGCGTGGAATTGCCGTTGATGTTCCGCGGGCGTAGGTTACGTGTGGGAGCTACAGCGTGGCTGAACTGCACGTCGTCACCGGCGCATTCGGCTTTAGCGGCAAGCACATCGCGCGCCGGCTGATCGATGCGGGCGTCGCCGTGCGGACGCTGACGACGCATGCGGACGACTCTTCGCCGATGCGCGGGTCAATCGATGTGCGGCCGCTTCAGTTCAGCGATGAACGCCGTCTCGCCGCCGACCTCACCGGTGCGCGCGTTCTCTACAACACGTACTGGGTGCGCTTTGCTCATGGCCGGACGACGTACGACTCCGCGGTGGCGAATTCGCTCGCGCTCGTCCGTGCGGCACAGGCAGCCGGTGTCGAGCGCATCGTCCACGTCAGCATCACAAATCCGGACGAATCGTCGCGCCTCGGGTACTTCCGCGGGAAGGCGATCGTCGAGCGCGCGATCCGGGAGTCGAGGCTGTCGCATGCGATCCTGAGGCCCGCGGTTCTGTTCGGCGACGCCGGGATCCTCATCAACAACATCGCGTGGTTGCTTCGACGATTCCCGCTGTTTGTCATCCCGGGATCCGGCGCCTACCGGCTGCAGCCGATCTTCGTCGAAGATCTCGCTGACCTCGCGGTTACGCACGGAGCGCGTGCGGAGAACTCGGTGGTCGATGCGATCGGCCCGGAGACGCTTACGTTCAACGATCTCGTGGCATCGATCGCGTCGGCCGTCGGCAGCCGGTCGCGCATCGTGCATCTGCCGCCGAGGATCGCACTTGGGTTGAGCAGGGTCATTGGGGCGCTACGACGCGACGTCATCCTGACGCGCGAGGAGGTCGATGGCCTGCTCGCGGATCTGCTCGTCACTGACTCCATGCCAGCAGGGAAAACAGGACTCAGCGCGTGGCTTGCGGCCAACGCCGGTGCGATCGGCCGGGGCTACCAGTCCGAACTGGCGCGTCATTATCGGGGTTCACGGGGTGCCCAAGGTTAGGTCGCGGACTTCGGCGCGGGAGCGGCGGGGATTGCAGGGTCATCGTCGCTGAGGCTGGCGGGCTCTTGCACGGTGAAGGCGACGAGGATAGCGACGAGGACGAGCATAGCGCCGATCACCGGGAAGCCGGCGTGGATGCCGAACTGCTGCGCCGTGAGGCCGCCGAGCAGCGGTGCGACCGCGAAGCTCAGTGCCGATGCGCTACCGACGAGGCCGAACGCCGAGCCCTGTTTGCCCGCGGGCGCGTTGGCGCCGATGATCGCGTTCACCATCGGGATCATGGCGCCGGAGAAGACGCCGACGAGGGCCATCAGCAGCATCAGCGGCACGAGGCTGTTCGCCCAGTACACCGGGGCATACGCGAAGCCGGCGCCGAGCGTCGCGAAGACCAGCGCCGCCTTGTAGCCGGTGCGGTAGGCGATGCGGCCGCTGACCACGGCGGCGATGGCGCTGGTCGCTGCGATTGCGGCGAATACGAGGCCGCTCTTGGTCTCGGCGCTGGAGTCGGTGAAGCTCTCGACGACCAGAGGCACGACCGGCCGGGTGAACACGGCGGCCGAACTGACCAGGAACATGACGGTTATCAGCAGGAGCATCGACGGGACGCGCATGACGGTGCGCAGGTTCTCGATGTACGACGGACGCGCGACGTTTGGATCGGGACGCTGAAAGTCTTCTTTCACGAAGAAGAGGCAGACGAAGAACGAGATGACGTAGATGATGCCACCGAGCGCGAACGTCAGGCGAAACCCTACGGCTTCGGCCATCAATCCACCCACGACGGGGCCGACGGTCTGGGATGTGAACACGGCCATCTGCACGAGGCCGAGAGCATAGGCGAGACGCCGCTGCGGCGTGCCGCCGGCGACGAGCGCCGTCGCGGCCGGGATCGTGCCGACGAACGCGCCCTGCAGGCCGCGGAGGATGAGCAGTTGCCAGACGTTCTGGACGAGCGCCTGTGCCGTGATCGTGACGAATGCCCCCGCATACGCGCGCAGGAGCATCTTCTTGCGTCCGAATCGGTCGGCCATCGACCCCCAGAGCGGCGAGGAGATGAAGAGCATGGCGCCGGTCGCCGTCGCGAGCACGCCGGACCAGAGCGCGGCATCGGAGGTGGATTCGATGCCGAGGTCCTGGACGAAGAAGGGGATGAACGGGAAGACGAGGTTGGCGCCCATGAGCGCGAGGAACTGCGAGACCCAGACGGCGTAGAGGTTCTTCTCCCAGGTCTCGAGCTTCAATCCGCGCTCCTTGATGCGGGGAGTATAGAGGCGGGACGGGAGAGGCGGGAGGTGTGAGGCTGTCCAGCGGAGCTGGATCTTCGCTTCGCTACGAGAAGCGGGACGCGGGATGCGGGATGGGCGAAGCAGGGCGCGCTCGTGCCGGTCTCAGGGCGAAGACGGGCGAGGACCAGGATGCGACAAGCCTCGCGGCTACGGTTGTGGGGACGCAGAAGCGCCCTCGGCGGGGGCCGGGGGCGCTTGATGTGACTTGTGCGCTGCGCGCTGCCGCTGCGGCTGCCTAGGCGGCCAGCGTGCGCTTGTGCGTGGCGGGCTCGCCCATCACCCGCATGCGGATGCGGTCGATGACCTCGTCCGACGGGCCGTCGACGTTGCGGGCGCGGGCGGGTGCGAGCACCTTGCCCAGCCAGCGGACGGCGGCGGCATCTTCGATATTGCTGAGGTTTTCGGTTGTGTTCGTGTTGTCTGTCATGGTGCTGCCTTTGCACTTTCAGAATCGGCCCCATCGCAGGAATCTGTGACCGTGCCTGCACCCATCTGCGTCCGGCGCCCATCGTGGCGTCCGGGCGCACTGCGCCATCTCTCCTAACGCGGAAACGGGGCGGATATTACAGTCGGGGCGTCAAATCTGGCAGATTCTCCGGCGGATGGCGTCAAGGCCTGCTTCGATGAGCGCCACGGCCACCCACCTTCGGCCCCGGGCAGCCGCCCCAGGTGGAGGATCGGATGCGCGTTAGGGGCGGTCTGGGTACCCCATCGTGGAGCCGGCATGGCGCGGTGCTGAGTTGGGGAGGGCAGGGTGGCCGGGTGTGGGACAAGCCTCGAAAGCGCGGCCCGTGCGTCCTGGCGGGAGGTGTGAAGAGATCTGCCCGATACTTGTTGCAGAACTGTGACGCGGGCGCCGGTTTACAGCGGGTTAACACTTTTTTGGCAATTCGTTGATCGCCCGTGGGTAGGGTAGGAGTGCTGGGCGGGCCGTCTTGTGCGTCGTAAGGCGTAGGGTGTGACTATCTTGAGGCAGGGAGTGAAGCAAGCGGCCCGCCCGCTTCCCCCTCTATAATGACCCGGCACGTCAACAGAAGGTTGTTCACCCATGCCGGGAACCATCCTCGTCGTCGATGACGAGAAGAACATCGTCCAGCTTGCTCGCCTCTACCTCAACAACGAGGGGTTTCGCGTCGAGGCCGCCCACGACGGCAAGCAGGCACTCGAGAAGTTCAAAACGGTGCGTCCGGATCTCGTCGTCCTCGACATCATGATGCCGGAGATGGACGGCCTGACCGTCTGCAAAGAGCTCCGGAAGACCTCCAACGTACCTGTGATCATCCTCACCGCGCGTGGCGACGACATCGACCGCATTGTCGGGCTTGAGATCGGCGCCGATGATTACATGGCGAAGCCGTTCAATCCGCGCGAGCTCGTTGCGCGCGTGAAGGCGGTGCTCCGGCGGAGCCAGGGCGAGCGCGAGGTGCCGGAGGTGACCGAAGCGGGGCCACTCCGCATCGACGCGGCGAGCCGCGAGGTGACGCTCGACGGGCATTCACTCCAGCTTCGGGCGAAGGAGTTCGACCTGCTGTCGGCCTTCGCCCAGCACAAGGGGACGGTGCTCGATCGCGAACGGCTGTTGAGGATGGTCTGGGGCACCGACTACTACGGGGACTCACGAACGATCGATGTACACGTCGCCTGGCTCCGCGACAAGCTGGGCGACTCGACGGTGAAGATCCAGACCGTATGGGGTGTCGGCTACAAGCTGGTGGTGGAAAACGATGCTGGGGAGTCTAAGAGCTAGGCTCATCGTCTCCTTCGCCGTGGTCGTGGCGCTGGCGGTCTTTCTGGCCGGCGCCGGGGCGCTCTTCCTGCTGCGCGATCGCCAGGAAGAGACGGCGCGCGAGCGCTTCGGCCGGCACGCCGAACCGGTGAACGAACGCGTCGCGTCGATGCTGGCGCAGGGCCTACCGCTCTCCGATGTGCGAATGATGCTCGATGTGCGCGCCGATGAGCTCGGCGTCCGTCTGTTGCTGCTCGATGAAGACCTGCTCGTCGTCTACGACAGCCAGGACGCGCTCGTCGGCGGCTACATCCTCTCGTTCGAGAACCGCAACCTTCCGCTCGTCGAAGATAGTGGCGCGCGCTACAAATGGGCGAACTACAACCAGGGCGACGCACATTTGACGCTGTTCGCACCGCCACCACCGGCGGTGCAGCCAGTGTTCGCGACGCCTGCGTATCGCACGATCGTCGCGGTCCCTAACAGCGAACTGGCGACGGCGTGGCTCGAGCTGGCGCCGCGCCTGGCGCTGGCCGGCGGGATCGCACTCGCTGTGTCGTTCGCCGTCGCGTACCTCATCTCTCGATCGATCTCGGGGCCGTTGGCGCGCATCACCGCGGCGTCCGTGCAGATGGCGCAGGGGAACTACGACGTCCATATTCCGATCAGCGGACAGGACGAGGTCGGGCGCCTCTCAGAGGCGTTCAACGCGATGGCGCGGGAGGTGAACGCATCGCAGCGGATGATGCGCGATCTGCTGGCGAATGTTTCGCACGAATTGAAGACGCCGCTGACATCGATCCAGGGCTTCTCACAAGCGATGCTCGATGGCGCGATCGCGTCAGAGGACGAGTTCCGGGAGTCCGGGCGCATCATCAACGATGAGGCGAACCGCATGCGGATGCTGGTCGATGACCTGCTGTTGCTCTCGCAGATCGAGACGGGGCAGATGGCGATGCAGCACGAGCACGTGAATCTTCCGGCAATGCTTGAGCATCTCGTGGAGCGTTTGCAGTGGGCGCTGCGCGAGAGCGACCTGACGTACGGACTGAGCATCGAGCGGCTACCGCAGGTGCACGGCGACGAGCGGCGCCTGGAGCAGGTGTTCTCGAACCTGATGGAGAATGCGATCCGGCACACGCCCGGCGGTGGCATCGTGACGATCCGGGGGAGCGTCGATCGCGAGGGCATGGTGACCGTAGGCGTACACAACACCGGCTCGTACATTCCGCCCGAGGATCTGCCGCGCGTCTTCGAGCGGTTCTTCCAGGTCGACCGCGCGCGTGCCAGGAAGGGCGGCAGCAGCGGTCTGGGGTTGGCGATCGTCTCAGAGATCGTCGAGGCGCACGGCGGACACGTGCGGGCGATCAGCACACCCGAGTCCGGCACGGAGTTCGTGGTGGCGCTGCCGCCGGCGACGGCAACAGAGGCGCGTCAGCGTCGCGCCGGCGCCGATGCGCGCCCGAAGCGGCCACTCCGGGCGCCCGACCCACGGGAGCATCCTGCCGTCTGACGTGCGTACGGTCGCGTCATCGGATGCAGGCAACTGACCTAAAGCGCCCGACGCGCTACCCTGCCGCCCATGCATGCTGTGATACTCGCCGGTGGCCAGGGCACCCGCCTTCGGCCGCTCACGTACGCCCGCCGTAAAGAACTGATCCCGCTTCTCAATCGCCCGCTTCTCGAATACCGGCTGCTCAATCTGCGGGAGCACGGCGTCGAGGACATCGTTCTCGCGTGCTCGCAGGGCATGGGTGAGGTCGAGGCGCACTTCGGCGATGGCGCGTCGCTCGGCGTGCGGGTGCGCTACAGCTACGAGGATCGGCCGCTGGGTTCGGGACGGGCGGTGAAGGAAGCGGCGCGCGCAGTCGGCGCTACGGGCACGCTCGTCGTCTGTAACGGCGACATACTCACGAACATCGACCTGACAGCGATGATCGAACGGCACCGGGAGACCGGCGCGACGCTGAGCATGTCGCTCGCGGCCGTCGACGATCCGTGGACGTATGGCGTCGCCGATGTCGGCGGCGACTTGCGGATAGAGAGCTTCATCGAGAAGCCGCCCCAAGGCGAGGAGCCGAGCAACCTGATCAATGCGGGCACGTGGCTCTGGGAACCAGAGATGCTCGATCGCATCCCGGACGATGACTCGGCGATCCGCGATGGATTCTCGGAGCGTGTGCTCTTCCCGGGCATCATTGCGGACGGGCTTCGGGTGCAGGGCGTGCTCGAGGATCTGTGGGTGGATGTAGGCGCGCCCGATCGATACATGCGCGCCACGCGGCTGCTGCTGGAACGCACGGCGGACCGGCTCGATGCCAGCGTGATCCTGCTCGAGGGCGCCGATGTCTCCGACGACGCGTCGACGCAAGGTCTCGTGTGCATCGGGCGCGGCGCGAGCGTTGCGGCCGGGGCGACGGTGATCGGACCGGCGGTAATCGGGCACGGCGTATCGATCGCGACGGGCGCCCTGGTCGACGGGAGCGTTGTCTGGGAGGACGCGCAGATCGGCGCCGGCGCCACGGTGATCAACAGCATCCTTGGCGCCGGAACGATCATCGGTGCGGGTGCGAGGCTCGATGGCGCGATCCTGGCCGATGGAGCGCGGGTCGGCGACGGGCACACACTGCCGGTGGACGCTCGCCTTCTGCCGGACGAGACGGCAGGGATGTAGCGCGGCGCCTTGCTACCATGCGTCCCATGACCAACGACACGCTGCCGACACCGCGCGCCCGTGTGCGAGCGCTCACCGCCGCCGCTACGGCGATGCGGCGCGATCTGCACGAGCACGCGGAGCTTTCGACGAAGGAGCATCGCACGCAGCGCGTAATCCTCGGCCGGCTGCGGGAGATCGGGGCAGACGACGTGCGCGAGAGCGCCGATACGGGCGCGACCTGCGTGATACGCGGCGAGCGGCCGGGTCCTAACGTGCTGTGGCGCGCCGACATTGACGGGCTGCCGCTGACTGAAGCGACGGGGCTCTCGTTTGCTTCGACGAATGGCGCGATGCACGCCTGCGGCCATGATGGACACACGTCGATCGGGCTCGCCCTCGCCGAGCTGCTGCAGGACTCGCGCTCGTTGCTCGCCGGTAACGTGCGGATTGCATTCCAGCCAGCGGAGGAACACGTCGGCGGCGCGCGGCGGATGATCGACGGCGGGATCATGGACGAGCCGCGGATCGCGCGCGTCTTCGGGCTGCACATCTGGGCGTCGGCGCCGACCGGGACGGTGCTGGTGCGCGAGGGGTCGATCTTCGCGGCGGCGACGCACTTCCGGATCGTCGTTCGGGGACACGGCGGGCATGCGGCTGCACCGCACCAAACCGTGGACCCGATCCTCGTTGCGGCCCACGTGATCACGGCGCTCCAGAGCGTCGTCAGCCGGAACACCGATCCGGAGCAGACGGCAGTGCTGACTGTCGGTCGCATCGATGGCGGCGTACGCGGCAACATCATCCCGAATGAAGTGATGATGTCGGGGACGATCCGCACGTTCGAGACGCACGTGCTCGAACGCGTGCTGCGCCGCGCGGAGGAGATCATCGCCGGCGTGACGCGCGGCTTCGGCGCGGAGTATCAGTTCGACTCGTCAACGCTGGCGGCGTGCGTGAATGATCCTGAGTCGGCCGCGCTGGTCGCGGCGGCAGCGACGGCGTTTGTCGGGCCGGATCGCGTCGCCGAGACGCGGGCCACCGGCGCCGATGATATGTGCCTCTTCCTCGAAGCGGCGCCGGGGGCGTACTTTCTGCTGGGCGCCGCGCCATCGAACGCCGAACGCGTGTACCCGCATCATCACCCGCGCTTCGACTTCGATGAAGATGCGCTGCCGATCGGCATCGAGATGGCGCTGCGGGTGATCGAAGCGGCGACCGGGTGCGAACTGGGATGACCGTCTCGAACAGGGGCAAGGCGATTGTCATCGCGGACTACGATCCGGCCTGGGTCACGCGCTTCGAGGCGGAGCGCGACCTGATCTATCGCACCTGTGGCCGCGATGCGTTCGTGCGCATCGAGCACATGGGAAGCACATCTGTGCCGGGGCTTGCCGCAAAGCCGATCATCGACATGATGCCGGGAGTGCGTTCGCTCGACGACGCGCCACCGCTAATTCCGCTGCTCGGATCGATCGGCTACGACTACGAACCGGCGTTCGAGAAGCCATCGCCTGAGCTCAAGGATCCGGGCATGCCTGAGCGTCGCTACTTCCGCAAGGATGCCGATGGAGTTCGCGCGTTTCACATGCACCTGGTCGAGGCGGGCAGCGAGTTCTGGGTGCGGCATCTGCGGTTCCGCAATCACCTGCGGACGTTTCCGGAAACCGCTCTTGCCTACGCGGATTTGAAGCGCCGCCTCGCCGCCGAGTTCAACGCGGGGTTGACGCCGGCGAGCGACGTGAACGTTGGCTACACGGACAACAAGACCGCATTTGTGGAGGACGTGCTGAGGCAAACGGACGAGCGCATCGCGCGGTCGACGCCGATACGCCTCGAGTCGCACGATCCGTCGTGGGCGGCGCTGTTCGCGCGCGAACGCAGCGCGCTCGCGGCCGTGCTGGGCGATGTGGCGATCGCTATCGAGCACGTCGGCAGCACGTCGGTGCCGGGATTGGCCGCCAAGCCGACGATCGATATCGCCGTCGGCGCGCGCGATGCCGCTGCGGTGCTCATGCACACGGCAGCGCTCATACGGATGGGCTACGAGGTGTGGGAGAACGCCGACGATTGGACGTACGGCAGCCGCCGTGATGTGGGCGCCGGCGTCGCGTTTCACCTGCACGGCGTGCCGTACGGCGGCGCGCGGTGGACCTCGTACCTGCTGTTCCGCGCCGCGCTGCGCGCCGATGCGGCGACCGCTGTCGCGTACGAAACGCTGAAGCGCGCGAACGCGGCGGAGTTCGGCGCGGACCGACTGGGCTACGTCGAAGGCAAGTCGGAGTTCGTGCGCGATGTCGTGGCACGGGCGCGTGCTTCCCGGTGATTCGGGCGATCTTCTACGATGCAGGGCACACGCTCGTGCGGCCGCGCGCCGAGATCGACGAGGTGTGGGACTTTCTCGCGCATCAGCTGGGAATCGACATCGCGCAAGAGCACCGGGGACCGTTTCCGGACGTGGCAGCGTTCTTCTACACCCGATTGGGGCAGGACGGCCTGGGCAGCTACGCCTCGGACGAGAAGGCGCGCGCGTTCTGGGTTGAGTACTACGCCTACGCGCTGGCATCGATCTCGCACGGCGCATCGCGCGAGCAGATCGAGTCCGCGGGGAGCGCCCTCTACGACTGGTACAACGATCCCCTGCAGTGGCAGCCGTTTCCTGAGGTGCCTGAGGCGCTCGAAGCGGCGCAGGCGCGCGGTCTCATCCAGGGGGTGGTGTCGGACTGGGGGACGGCGCTGCTGCCGATCCTGCACGCGCACGAGATCACGCTGCGGATGGATTTCGTCGTTGCGTCGGCGGTGGTCGGGTCGTCCAAGCCGCACCGTGACATCTTCCTGTATGCGTTGGGGCGCGCTGGCGTCCGGGCGGAGGAGACGATCTACGTGGGTGACTCGTACCTGGCCGATGTGCTGGGATCGCGTGCGGCAGGGCTGCATCCCGTACTCATCGATCGCGAGCACACGGCGCCGGCGATCGACGCCCCGGTGATCGACTCGCTCACCGATCTGCTGCGCGTGGTCGATGAGATCGACGGGCGCGGCTAACGGCAAACTGTGCCTTCGGGCGGCAGTTCCAACGCGATGAAGTACGCGGTGACGGCGTCATCGATGCACTGGCTCTTGCCGAAGGCGGTGTGGTCCTCGCCTTGCCAGGTCAGCAGATGGCCGCTGTCGAGCTGGGCCGCAAGCGCCTGCGCCCATGCGTACGGCGTCACGGGATCCTTCGTGGTGCCGATGACCATGATCGGAGCGGCCCCGGGCGCATCGAGTGGCAGGACGATCGGCGACGCGGGTGCCGGCCAGAACGCGCACGCCAGGCCGAGATATGCGGACGACGCGCCCACGCGCGGCGCTTCCTGGAGCAGGCGTTCGTACAGCGCGTCGAACGGTGCGATGGAGTCAGGTTGGGGTGCGTCGACGCAGTTGATGGCGGCGTTCGCCTCGTTCTCGTTCGAGTAGGTGCCATCGGCCTGCCGACCGACGATCGCGTCGAAGAGGGCGAGCAGGCCGCCGCCGTCGCCGTCGCGCGCGTTGGCCAGCGCCTGGCCGAGCGCGGGCCAGCCGTTCGGCTTGTCGTACAGCGCCGAAGCAACACCGGACATCGCTTCGCCCTGTCCCAGGAGGCGGTCGCCACCACGCTCCGTCAGCGGCGCGGTATCGATGGCAGCCATGAGCGCATCGTAGGCGGCGGCCGGGTTGCCTTCGGAGTTGAACGGGCATGCGCGGTTCGCAGCGCACTCGGCGAAGAACGCGCTGAGCGCATCCTCGAAGCCGATCGCCTGGGTGCGCGCGAGAGCCTCGCCACTCTGCTGTGGGTCGACGGCGCCATCGAGCACGAAGGCGCGTACGCGCGATGGAAATAAGTCGGCGTAGACGGCGCCGAGCAGCGTGCCATACGAGAAGCCGACGTAGGACAGTTGCTCCTCGCCCAGCGCACCGCGAATGATGTCCATATCGCGTGCGGCGTCCATCGTGCCGATGTGGGGCAGCAAGCGCCCGCTACGTGCGGCGCAGTCGCCGGCGAACGTGCGCGCGGCATCGATGAGCGCTTGGCGTTCGGCGTCGTCGTCAGGTGTAGCGTCGAGCGCGAAGAATGCGTCGAAGTCGTCGCCGCAGTCGACCGGCGTGCTCTCGCCGACGCCGCGTGGGTCCCAGCCGATGATATCGAAGCGATCGAGGATGGCGTCCGGAAGAAACGACTCGGCGGCGCGTCCGCCCTGGATGCCCGATGCACCCGGTCCGCCGAAGTTCAGCAGCAGCACCCCGACACGACGCTGAAGAGTCCGCGCCGGCAGGCGGATCAGCGCGAGATCGAGCGTATCGCCCTGCGGCGCGTCGTAGTCGAGCGGCACAGGCAGTGTCGCGCAGGTGAAGCGATCGGCGCAGCGCTGCCATTCGAGTTCGTCCGGGTCGAATGGCGCAGCCGTGGAGGCGGGCGTTGGATTGGCGGAGGTGGCGGGTGGCGCCGGTGCCTCGCCGCGGTCGCAGGCCGTCAGCGCGAGCGACGCGAAGAGTGCGGCAGCAAGTAACGTGCGTTTCACAGCAGGAACTCCATGATCAGCGATGTGCCGGCATGTGGCCCGCCCTCGGGAACGACGCGATAGCCGCAGCGCTCGTACAACCGGCGCGCGGGATTGCGCGGATCGACGGAAAGGACGAGTCGCGCGTACGCGGAGTCGCGGGCGGCCTGCGCGAGTGCGTCGAGGAGCATGCGGCCGATGCCAGCGCCGCGCGCTTCGGGGCAGACGCCAATCGCGACTTCGGGTGCGCCGGGCCAGGCGACGATGCCATCGCCGCGGTCGTTGAGCGTATAGACGCGGTACCACGCCGCGCCGAGCGGTTGATGTGCTTCGTCCTCGGCAATGATGGCGGTGTCGCCGCGGCGGCCCCATCCCTCGGTGTAGTGCCGGTTGGAGGGATGGGCGAGCACGTCGGCTTTCGGAGGAGGCGCCTCACTGGAGAGCACCCAGCCGATAGTTGCGGCCTCGTACAGCATATCGAGCATGAACGGCAGATCGGCCGGGGTGCCGCGGCGGACGAGCGCGTGCGTCATGGTGGCTCCGCTACGCTCGCGGCTTCACCTTCAGCACGTCGTGGACGATGATTGCCTGATCGCGTTCCGGACCGACGCTGACGATGTCAACCGGAATATCGAGCAGCTTCTCGATGCGCCTGATGTAGTCGCGCGCCTTCTGGGGGAGGGCGTCCCACGAGCGACAGCCGCTCGTCGGCGCGAGCCATCCTTCGACTTCTTCGTAGACCGGCTTGACCTTGCTCAGCACCACTGAGCTCGCGGGTAGCGTAGTCAGGGTGCGGCCGTCATCGGTCTCGTATGCGGTGCAGATCTTGATCGACGGGAAGTTGTCGAGGACATCGAGCCGCGTCAGGACGCCGCTGGTGACACCGTTGACCATGGCGCTGTATCGCGAGGCGACGGCATCGAACCAACCGGTGCGGCGGGGCCGTCCGGTGGTGGTGCCGATCTCCGGGCGCGGACCCTCGAGGCGGAGGATGTTACCGGTCTCGTCAAGCAGTTCGCTGGGCATAGGGCCGTTGCCGACGCGCGTCATGTACGCCTTGTAGATGCCCACGACCTGCTGGATGACGGTCGGGCCGATGCCGATGCCGATGCCCGCGCCGCCCGCGGACGACGACGGCACCGATGACGTGACGTACTCGTACGTGCCGGCATCGAGGTCGAGCAGGCAGCCTTGCGCGCCTTCGAGGAGCACGGTCTCGCCGCGCCCGAGGGCGTCGTGGACGATGCTCGCGGTGTCTCGCACGAACGGCGCGAGGCGGCGGCCGTACTCGCAGTAGGCGGTGTACACCTCGTCGAAGTCGAGGGGAGCGGAGTCGTAGAGGTGCGTCAGGACCTGGTTCTTGTACGGCAACACGAAGCTCAGTCGCGCGTGCAGCGCCTCCGGGTCGATGAGGTCGCCGACACGGATGCCGATGCGCGCGACCTTGTCGGTGAAGCAGGGCCCGACACCGCGGCCAGTCGTGCCGATCGCTGCCGCACCGCGCATCTTCTCATCGGCGATGTCGATGATCGGGTGCCAGGGCATGATGACGTGGCAGCGGTCGCTGATGAAGAGATTGGCGACGCTGATGCCACGCGACGCGAGCTGCTCGATCTCGTTGAGGACGATACCGGGGTCGAGGGCGACGCCGTTGCCGATCAGGCAGATCTTGTCGGCATAGAAGATGCCGGCGGGCACGACGTTGAGCTTGAACTCGCCCATATCGTTGATGACGGTGTGGCCGGCGTTGTTGCCGGCGGAGTAGCGCGCGACGACGGATGCGCCCTGCGCGATCAGATCGACGACCCGGCCCTTGCCTTCGTCGCCCCATTGGCCACCGATTACGACTACTGCTGGCATAAATTACGGCCGGAGGTCGCAATGGACCCGGCCGCTCCCTTCGAAGAACACTACAGTCATGCGCCATCTCGTGGGCGCAAAGCGGCGGCAGTATAGCATGGGGGACGCGGGACGGGGCGATGCGGGATGCGGGAAGCGGGAAGCGACGGGCGGAGGCCCGGGGGGCACTGGAGGCCGCTGTGCGCTCGGAGCTTCGGCGGACGCTGGCGAGCGAGGCTCACGCTCGGGCGTCGGTCTTGTCTCGCTCGAGATCGGGTACCATGCGGCTCGCACCGGCGGAAGCAACGCGCGAGCGAGATCGCATCGTTCGGGGGATTGGCGAAGGGTAACGTACACGTGAAGCGACTACTCCTGGCGGCCACTTTGCTGGTCGCGACATCGATGTTTGTACTGGCGTGCGGTAGCGACGATAAGGGTGGCGACGGCACCGCCACCGCTACCGGTTCGGCGACGGCAACCGGGCCAACTACGGTCGCCGGAACGGGTGTCGCGGGTAGCCCCGAGCCCGCTGGCACGCAGGCGGCGCCCGTAACGGTTTCGCCGGAGGACGCCACGAAGATCGCCGGGGACGTTACAGGCGGTGGGCCGGACTCAACGCCGCAGGTGATCGGCACACCGATCGTGATCGGCGCCGGTACGCCGGTCATCGACCCGACCGAAATCGCAGATGCCGAGCCGGATGCAAGCGGGCTCCAGTTCATCGTCGACATGAACGCGAGCCAGCCGGGCATCCAGGCCGTTCGGGATGTCAACCCTGGGGATACCTTCAAGGTTGCGATCGTCGCGATCAACGTTCCGCCAAACCAGCTGAACACCGGCGGCATCACCGCGTTCAACTGGACGCTCGACTACGACAAGACGAAGATCGTCGCGCCCACGATCGTCGGCGGGCCCGCCACCGAGCGCAATCCTGACCTCAACGTGCCAGAACTGGGCGGTGAAGCGGTCGGCTGGGACTGCCTGCCGGCGCCGGAAGGAGACCTCGACGACCCGGGCGGCATCAACGGCGATGACAAGCCCGAAACCGGCCAGGCGTTCCTGTCCTGCTTTACAGCCGGGGCGAAGGAGTCGGGAACGGTGACACTTGCGATTATCACGTTCACAGCGATTGCCAGTGGCTCCTCGAACCTGAGCCTGGGGAACCTCAGCGTCGGCGACATCATCGGACTCAACGTGGGCAGCTGCGAGGGCGATCTCACAGAGCCGTTCGTCCCGTGCCGCGATGGCACGGCGAACGTGCGCTGACGAATCTGAGCGCCCGAGGCGTGTTCGTCGCACTTGAAGGTGGCGAAGGCACCGGGAAGTCGAGCGCCCAACGGGCGCTTGGCGAACGGCTGCGGGCGGCCGGTCGCGATGTGGTGCTGACGCGCGAGCCGGGCGGCACGGCGTTGGGTGAGCAGATTCGTGCGCTCGTGCTCGCGCAGACATCGCTCGATGACCCACTCGCCGAATTGCTGCTCTTCGAAGCCGCCCGCGCGCATCTCGTGACGACGGTGATCCGGCCAGCGCTTGAGCGCGGTGCAGTGGTCGTGTGCGATCGTTTCACGGCGTCGTCTGTGGCGTACCAGGGGTTCGGGCGTGGGCTTGGGCCCGACATTGTCGAACGAACGAACACGATCGCGACGGACGGCCTCACTCCCGATCTCGTGTTGCTGCTCGACTGCCCGGTCGAGACGGGGTTGGCTCGTCGTGCGGATGAGGGCTCGGCGAATCACTTCGACACGGAGACGGTGGCGTTCCATCAGCGCGTGCGGGAGGGCTTCCTGGGCCTCGCCGCAGCCGACCCGGAGCACTGGCGCGTGATCGACGCGTCAGCGCCGGTTGATGCCGTCGCGGCGGCGTGCTGGTCCGCCGTGGCCCCGGCGCTCGGGCTCTGATCCGGCGCGAAAGCCACGGGTCTTTGCGCTGAACCTCCGGGCGCGCCACGCTGTCGGCATGCCTCAGCTGGTGATCGCAACGAACAACCCCGGCAAACTGCGCGAATTTCGGGCGCTGCTCGACGGCTGCGGCTTCGACTTGACGACGCCGCGCGACCTGGGCATTGAGTGGGAGGTCGAGGAGACCGGGACGACGTTCGAGGCGAACGCGAGACTGAAAGCCAGTGATGCAGCGCGCGCCACAGGGCAGATCGCGCTTGCCGACGACTCGGGACTTGAGGTCGACGCGCTCGGTGGGCGCCCGGGCGTGTTCTCGGCGCGCTATGCTGGTGAGGACAGAACGGATGCTTCGCTCAGCGACGAACGCCGCGTCGAGATCCTGCTGGGGGAGATGCTCAACGTGCCGGACGAGCGGCGAGGTGCGCGTTTCCGGTGCGTCATCGCGATCGCCCGGCCGGACGGAACGACGCGGACGACGGATGGCGTGTTCGAGGGACGGATTGGGCGCGAGCGGCAGGGCGAGCATGGATTCGGGTACGACCCGGTATTTATTGTCCGAGGTCGTGACATAACGAGCGCGGAACTCGATCCGGAAGAGAAGAACCGCGTCAGTCACCGCGGCCAGGCGGTGCTGAGCGCGTTGGAGATTCTTCGAGAGATGGCACGCGATGGCGCAACGTCCTGACGTGATCCCTTTAGAGAGCGTGACCGACCGCATGGGCCGGCCGATGCGCGATCTGCGCGTTTCGGTGACGGATCGCTGCAATTTTCGGTGCCGCTACTGCATGCCTCGCGAGGTGTTCGGCTCGGACTTTGCGTTTTTGCCTCGCAATGAGATCCTGACGTTCGAGGAGATCACGCGGTTAGCCCGCATCTTCGCCGGACACGGCGTGCGCAAAGTGCGCCTCACGGGCGGCGAACCACTCCTGCGGAACGACCTGCCCGCGCTCGTCCGGATGTTGTCGGCGATCGACGGCATCGACATTGCCCTGACGACGAACGGGTCGTTGCTCACCGGGCAGGCGCAGGCACTCGCCGACGCAGGGCTGCGGCGCGTGACGGTCAGCCTCGACTCGCTCGACGATGCGGTGTTCCGCGCGATGAACGACGCCGACTTCCCCGTGGCGCGCGTGCTCGAGGGCATCGACGCAGCTGCGAGGGCGGGGCTTCGGCCCGTAAAGATCAACGCCGTTGTGCGCCGCGGCGTGAACGATCATACGGCGGTGGAGCTGGCGCGGCACTTTCGCGGCAGCGGGCACATCGTCCGGTTCATCGAATACATGGATGTCGGCGCGACGAACGGCTGGCGGCTCGATGACGTGGTTTCGGGCGAGGAGATCGTCGCGCGGATCGCCACGGAGATGCCGCTGGTGGCGGACGCGCCATCGTATCGCGGTGAGGTCGCGAAGCGTTGGCGCTATGCCGATGGCGACGGCGAGATCGGGGTGATCACGTCGGTGACGCAGCCATTTTGCGGGGACTGCACCCGCGCCCGCCTCTCGGCGGAGGGGTCGCTCTATACGTGCCTGTTCGCGACGCAGGGCATCGACCTGCGCGGGCCGATGCGCGCCGGTGCAACGGACGACGAACTCTCGGCGATCATCGCCGGGCGCTGGGCGGAACGGGATGACCGCTACTCGGAACTGCGCTCGGAGCGAACGGAACCGCTGCCGCGCATCGAGATGTCATACATCGGCGGCTAGGCGTACACTGCCGCCATGACGCCTGATTCCGATACAGACGAGGCATTCGGCAAGCTTAGCCACATCGACCTGGCGGGACGGGCGCGCATGGTCGACGTGTCGGGCAAAGACGACACGCGGCGCGAGGCGACGGCCAAAGGTCGCATCGTGATGCGGCGGGAGACGCTGGCGCTCATCCAATCGAACGGTCTGCCGAAGGGCGACGTGCTCGCCGTCGCGCAGATCGCGGCGGTCATGGCGGTGAAGCGCACACACGATCTCATCCCCATGTGCCACCCGCTGCTGCTCACGGGCATCGAGATCACGCTGACGCCGAACGAGGCGCGCACGTGCATCGACATCGAAGCGACGGTGCGGACGACGGGCAAGACGGGCGTCGAGATGGAAGCGCTGACAGGCGTGACCGTGGCGGCGCTGACGGTCTACGACATGTGCAAGGCCGTCGACCGGGCGATGCGCATCGAAAACGTCCGGCTGACTCGCAAGAGCGGCGGCAAGAGCGATCTGGTAGGGCGATAGCTTCTGGCCGCTGGAACCACTGACCAGCTACAAGAGACCAGCCACCCATCCACTACCACCCGTAGCGTTGTTCGAGTTGGCCGATGCCGAGGTCCGGGCTGTGGCGGGTGAGGCCGAGTGCGTGGCCGAGCTCGTGAACGAGCAGCCGTTCTCGGCGGGCGGCGAGGTCTGCGCCCTGCGGCAGCGCGTTGCTGACGTAGATGTCGGCGCGGGCGATCTGCCCCGTGCAGCCCAGCGGTAGCGGCGATGGCGGGTAGTTACACGCGCGGCCATCGACATCGTAGACGGCGGCGAATCCGCCGACGCCGGGCTGGAAGGTGTAGCCGGGCAGTGTGGGCGGCGCGTCATCGGTGTAGGAGCGGATGGTGATGACGATGTTCGCTGTCTCGGCAGCGGAAGTGAAGTCGAGCATTGAAGTTGCGGCGCCATATCGGCCGACAGCTGCGTCGATCGATGCTGACCAGTCCGAACCCGCCTCGTCGGCGACGGCGACGCGGAGAGGCGCCTGGGATCCGTACGTGTAAGACGCGGCGGGCGCCGTCGTGAAGGGAAGCGCGCCGCACGCGAATCCGGCGAACGCAACGAGACACGACATAACAAGGCCCAGCGCGCAACGCACGCCGATCCATGGGCGGAGAGCCATCGGATTGTTCCTGGCGTCTGGAGTCCGGCGGGGTACCGGATGTGAGGCCGCTATGTGGCTTCGAGGATCCAAACGATGCCGCACGCTGCGTGTGACAGGGGGGCTAACACCTAATTGGCCGGTGCCGCCCAGATTCGGGGTAAAGTCGCGCGCGCCATGCGCCGACCATTCCGCGAGACTAGATGGGGTCTCGAGATTCGGGCGCATTGACGTGGCCGGACCGGAATCCCGAACACATGGAGGATGGTATGTTCAAAACGAAGAGCGCGATGTTCGGGATCGCGGTCGCTCTGGTGGCCTCGTCCCTTCTGCTCGCAGGTATGGTCGTCACGTCGACAACGACGGGCGCCGGTACCGACGGGCTTCCGACAGACATGCCCGGCAACATCCACGGTGGTCCGGGGAGCCTTGTCGTTGACCTGCCCCCGACGGGCAACCCGCCGGCCGCCCCGGTAGAGCCGACGACGAACCCGACGACACCGGCCATCGATCCGACCGGCGGCGCCGGTGCGGGCACGGGCGCCCCTGGTTCGCTGCCGAACGCTGGTTTTGGCTCCGAGAGCAAGGACAGCACGGCGACGTTGGTTCTGGCGCTGGGCCTCGGCGGCATGCTGCTGGCGGGAGCCGGTGCGGGCGCCGCAACCTCGCGGCGGCGGTAGTCGTCCAGGCGACGAGAACTGAATAGAGTCGAAGGCCCCCGCGGAAGCGGGGGCCTTCGCGCATCCCGGGCGCGTTCCGGCGATTCCATTCGCCAATACCCCCTTATCGGGATTCTCCTCATGCCACGCCCAACCCTTGAGGCGGCATGCTAGGGGCAGGAGCCGCCATGAGTTTGAACGCCACTGCGCGTGCGCGTCCCGCACTTCGCCGCATCGCCGTCGGCTGGCTGGTGCTGCCTTGCACCCTGATGCTCGTCCTGGCGCTCACGATGCCGCTGTTCTTCGCGTCGCCGTCTCATCTCACGTCGGATGAGTCCTTGTACTTCGCGGAGGCGTACAACATCGCGCACGGCCATGGCCTGACGTATCCGTCAGGCGAGGCGATCACGCATCGGGCGCCGCTGCACCCGCTGCTGTTGGCACCCGCGGTGCGTATTGGCGACATCGGTGGTGCCCACGCCTTCGCCAAGGCCGTTGTCGTGCTGGATGCGTTGCTCGTGCTGGCGATTGCGTGGCGGATCGGCGGTGCGCTTGCTGGTGGCGTCGCGGGCGTCACGGCTGCCGCGTCGGCGTACCTGAATGGACTCGGTACGACGCTGTACCTCGATCCCCTCCAGTGCGTGTTTCTGCTGCTGGCGCTTCTTTCGTTGCATGAGGCCACGCGTGATCCGCGACAGCGATGGTGGATTGCCGCAGGCGTGGCCCTAGGGGTGGCGTTCCTGATCAAGGAGTCAGCCGTGCAGTGGGCGCCGCTCGGCGTCGTCGCATGGCTCGCTGTGCCTTCGCTGCGGTCGCGGGACGGGGCGCGAGGCGCCTTCGCGTTCAGCGCTGTGTTCGTCGCTACGATCGCGCCATGGTGGGCGTGGGTGTACGTCCATGACGGTTCGCTGTTCATGCTCGGGGAGGCAACCCCGATGCACGCAGGAATGCTGGTGGCGGGCCTCGCGGTGCTGCTGGCGTTTGGAGCGGCAGCGTGGCGGCAACCGGCGGTCACGCCACCCTCTCGCATTGCGATGCCGCTGGCGCTCATGCTCGTCACGGCCTGGGGCGCGTTCATGCTGTACGGGCTCACCGTATACGCGACGTGGCCGTATCCGAATGACTTTGCATCGACCCTGCCGCGATACCTGCACACCGTCGTGCCGATCGTGCAGCCGTATTTTCTGCTCGCGGCCGCGTGGGGATGGGCGCTCGCCCGCGGCCGTCGTGACGACGGCGTACGGCTGATGCTCCTGGCAGCGGCATTGTTCCTTCCATTCGCGCTCTTCTCGGCGAACCGAAATCTGCAGCTTCGCGATCTGCTGCCGCTCGTGTACCTGTCATACGCCCTGCTGGGCATTGCTGCGGCGGATATGTTGCGGTCGGTCGGTCGCGTGATCGACGACGCAGGAGGCGAGGCGCTGATGTACGGCGTCTTGGCGCTCGCGCTTGGCGCCTTCGTGTTCCAGCAGGCACAAACATTCCACGACGACAACGCCGCCGAAACCGCGGACTCCGCCGGATGGGACAGCCCGTTCGTCGAGCGCAGCGCAACGTGGATCGAGACGAACCTGCCGCCGGGCAGCCGCCTCATCACGAGCCGGCTGTACTTTTCGAGCCTGTACACGGAAACGGGCGCGCGCTTCGAGATCCGCCAGTTGCCGACCGTGCGCGTCGACATCGATCCGCGCCGCGATCCGATGCTGGATCCGCGCTCGAACCTGTTCCGATGGGGCGATGGGGCGCTGCGGCCCGCGCAGCCTGGCGACACCTGGCTTTCGCTCGAGCAGTTTCCGGGTAAGGACTACTGGGTCGGTCTGCGGCAGCAGGAGCTGCTGGAGTTCATCGATGCGCATGACAGCGACTACCTGGTGCTGACGGGCGATGACGCAGCGTTCAGTTCGTTGGCGTACGCGAGCGTTCTGACGGCGCATCCAGCGTTTCAGTTGACGCACTGGGACCGCGCTTCGGCGGGAGACCAGTTGTTCGTCTACGCGATCGACCGCGGGCAGCTATCGGCCG
>JANPBN010000217.1:0-1696 GCA_031430415.1 Dehalococcoidia bacterium | reverse complement strand
TTCCCGCAGCGTGTCCGCGACGTCGGTGTCGTCCTCGACCTCGCCCCGCACGACATCGACGTCATGCGCTGGCTGCTCGAGAGCGAGGTCGCGCGCGTCCATGCCGAGACCGAGCAGCGCATCAACACCGAGCACGAGGATATGCTCGTCGGCATGCTGCGCTTTGCGAACGGCGTTGTCGGCGTCCTCGACATCAACTGGCTCACCCCGACGAAGATCCGCGAGCTCTCCGTCCTCGGCGAGCGAGGCATGTTCCGTGTCGACTACCTCGCGCGTGAACTCACGTTCTTCGAGAACGATGCGGCGGCGCAGCGTCAGCCCGCCGACTGGGCCGCTCGCCACCTCAAAGGCGTCAGCGAAGGCCCCATCCACGCCATCCCAATCGAAAAGCGCGAGCCCCTCCGCGTCGAGCTCGAAGCATTCGTGTACGCCGTCCGCCACGGCACCCCGCCCGCCGTCACCCCGGACGACGCGCTCGCCGCAATCGCCGCATCCGAAGCCCTCGTCCGCGCCGCCGCCACCGACGAAGGCGTCACCCTCGTCGGTATCGCGCGATGACGCCGAACGCCACGCCCCCAACCGCCGTAGGGGCACAGCTTGCTGTGGCCGGCGCAGCGCAGCGCAGCCCCCACCGGTCGTGTGCACCCGCCGTCGCCCCGCCGTCGCCCAACACATACCCACACCCCCCCCTCTCCGCGAAGTCGGAGAGGCGCTGCCCCCGCGAAGCGTGCGGGGGGTCGGGGGGTGAGGTACCTGCACGACTCACCAATCACCAACTCTGTCCTGCGGAATCGCACGGATCACCAATCACCAGCCCCCCATCCCAATGAACATCACCATCGCCGGCCTCGGCAAGATCGGCATACCGCTCGCGGCGCAGTTCGCGTCGAAGGGCGCCCACGTCACCGGCTACGACATCAACGCCGATCGCGTCGCCGAGATCAACGAGCGCCGCAACCCGCTGCGAGGCGAGCCCGGCCTCGATGAGCTGATCCCGTCGATGGTCGCAGCCGGCAACCTCCACGCCACCACCGACGCGCGCGAAGCGGCGGCGGCAGCCGACGTCCTCGTCCTCATCGTGCCGGTCGATGTCGATGCCACGCAGCACGCAGACTTCACGATGCTCGATGCGGCGGTCTCGTCGCTCGCGCCGCACCTTCCGCGCGGCGTCCTTGTCATCGTGGAGACGACGGTGCCCGTCGGCACGACGCGCTATCGCGTCGCGCCGCGCATCATCGAAGCGTCCGGCATGACGCCCAGCACCGACTTCTCGATCGCCTTCTCGCCCGAGCGCGTCTCGTCCGGCCGCGTCCTGCGCGATCTGCGCACGTACCCCAAGATCGTCGGCGGCATCGACCCCCACAGCACCGCGCTCGCCGCCGAGTTCTACCGCGAGATGCTCGACGCCGATGTCATGTCCGTCCGCGACGCCGAGACTGCCGAGTTCTCGAAGCTGGCCGAGACGACCTACCGCGATGTAAACATCGCCCTCGCGAACGAGTTCGCCCGCATCGGCGACCGCCTCGGCGTCGACGTGCGGCAGGCGATCGATGCCGCGAACTCGCAGCCGTACTCGCACGTCCACGCGCCCGGCGTCGGCGTCGGCGGCCACTGCATCCCCGTGTACCCGTACTTCCTTGCCGGCGATGACACCGATCTCATCAACGCCGCTCGGCGCACGAACGACGACATGGCC
>JANPBN010000216.1:0-7346 GCA_031430415.1 Dehalococcoidia bacterium | reverse complement strand
GCCCGACCATGGCGCGGAGCCAGACGGCGACGGCGAAGACGACGAAGAACGCGACCTCGACCGCCAGGACGTAGCGCCAGTTCGCCGCGAGCCAGTCGCGCAGTCCATCTCGCTCGCGATACACGAAGGCGGCCGAGACGGCGCCGATGAGCGCCATCGCCATGACGATGCCGAGGCGCGAGTTGGGGAGGATGCGAAAGGTGTTCAGGATCCAGAACGTGAAACCCAGGATGAGCAATCCGAACGGCTTCGACAGCGCGTAGCCCCGGTCGGCGAGAGGGCGGAACATGGCGAGGCACAACGGGAGCGCTACGGCGCCCATCAGCATCAGCACGAACCACCACCGGAGGAATTCGCTCATCTCGCCTCTGTCGAGTTCAAACGCGCTGGATGCGCCCCATCTATCAGCTTGAGAGGTCCGGATTGCGCACGGATTCGCCGCGCGGCGGTCGATGGTGCTGCCATCCCGAACCTACTGCTGAAACAGCGCATCGACGAACTCGCCCGCGTCGAATGGCGTCAGATCTTCGGGCTTCTCGCCGGTGCCGATAAATCGAACGGGAATCTGGAGTTGGTCCGAGACGGCGAACACGATGCCGCCCTTGGACGTGCCATCGAGCTTTGTGAGGCAGAGCGCCGTGATCGGCACGACCTCCGCGAACGCCCGCGCCTGGACGAGAGCGTTCTGGCCGGTCGTGGCGTCGAGAACGAGCATGACCTCGTCTGGCCCCTCCGGCACCTTTCGCTCGATCACGCGGCGGATCTTGCCGAGTTCCTCCATGAGATTGAACTTCGTGTGGAGCCTGCCTGCGGTGTCGATGAGCACGACATCGGCGTTGCGGCTTTCGGCGGCGGTCAGGGCGTCGAAGACGACGGCGCCCGGATCGGCGCCCTGCTTGTGGGCGATCACCTCGGCGCCGACGACCTCCCCCCACGACTTGAGCTGCTCGATGGCCGCTGCGCGGAACGTGTCCCCCGCCGCGACGACGACCTTGTCGCCGTCCTCGCGGTAGGCCTGGGCGAGCTTCGCGACGCTCGTCGTCTTTCCGGTGCCATTGACGCCGACCACGAGAACGACGGCGGGACGATCCTTTGGCGGATCCTCTTCGTCGCCCCAGATCCGTCCCTTCTCGCTGCCGGACTGGAGCACGGCCACCAGCTCTTCCTTGAGCATTTCCCGCACGACCAGTGGATCCTTGACCCGCTCCTTCTCGACGCGAAGTTGCAGGTCGCCCAAGATCCGGTGCGTCGTGGAGACGCCGGCATCCGAGCCGATGAGCAGTTCTTCGAGCTCTTCCCAGACCGTTTCATCGATCTTGCCGCGATCGAAGATGCCGGATATGTTGCTGAACCATCCCTTCCGGGTGCGTTCGAGCGCTTGTTCAGTCTTCTCGTCGGTCTCTTTTGTACGCTTGAAGATGCGGAGCAGGGGCCACCCTCCTTGGTTCCGCGGCATTCTATCCGCTCCTGGCGGAGCCGTGAAGCCCGCACTCCGAAACGGAGCCAACCATGCCCACCACCACGATCAACGGCCTCGACATGTATTACCGCCGCCGCGACCCAAGCGCGGGCCCGCCGTTGCTGCTGATTGCAGGGCTGGGCCGGCATGCGGGCGCCTTTGCACCGCAGTACGCCGCGTTCGCCGAACATTTCGATGTCATCGCCTTCGACAATCGCGGCGCTGGCCGCACATCGGCGCCGGACGAGCCGTACACGATGCGACAGATGGCAGCCGACGCGGTCGCGCTTCTGGACAGTCTCTCCGTCCCGCGGGCGCACGTTCTCGGCACGAGTCTTGGCGGCATGGTCGCGCAGGAGATGGCCATCAACCATCCGGAGCGCATCGACGCGCTCGTGCTCGCCTGCACGCGCGCGAAGCCGGTCGATGCACGACGCCTGGCGGGCGAGGCGCAGCGCGCGCTGGCGATGGCCGAGCTGCCAGCGGGCGCACGCGAGGCCTACGGCATGCCGTGGAGCTACACGACGTCGTTCATACAGGATCCGGAAAGGGTGCAGGGCCGCATACGGCTCGCCATAGCCGACCCGTATCCCATTGGCCGAGTGGGCTATCTGCGCCAGCTCGATGCGGTGCTGGCACACGACACGCTCGGCCGCCTCGATCGCATTTCGGCGCGCACGCTCGTCCTGGTCGGCGCCGAAGACATCCTGACGCCGCCTGCCGAAAGCGAGGTGCTCGCGCGCGACATTCCGAACGCAACGCTCCGCGTGCTTCAGCGTGGCGGTCACGCATTCTCTGCGGAGTACGCCACCGAATTCAACGCGGCGGTGTTGGAGTTCTTGCGGCGCTAGTCGTCGAGCTCGACTTCGCCGAGTTTGAGGCTGAGGATGCGCGACACGCTGTCGGCGCCCATCGATACGCCGTAGATCGAATCGGCCGTCTCAATCGTGCGGCGGTTGTGCGTGATGATGATGAACTGCGTCCGCTGCGACAGCTCGCGTAGCTCTTCGACGAAGCGGCCGACGTTCGCCTCATCGAGCGCTGCGTCGACCTCGTCCAGCACGCAGATCGGCGACGGGTTGGCCTGTAGCAGCGCAAACAGCAACGCGACGGCAGTGAGCGACCGCTCTCCGCCGGAGAGCAGCGCCAGCGAGCCGAGCTTCTTGCCGGGCGGTTGCGCGACAATCTCGATCCCGGGCAATCCATCCTCGTCGGTCTCGCCGAGCTCGAGGCGCGCCGTCCCTCCGCGGAAGAACGCGCTGAAGTAGCGCTCGAAGTGCTGGTTCACGACCTTGAACGTCGTCCGGAAGCGCTCGCGAATCACTGTCTCCAGCTCGGCCACGGCGTCCATCAGCTGCTCATCGGCGATCTGGAGATCCTGCAGTTGGCCCGAGAGAAAATCGAATCGCTCGCGGTTCTCGGTGTAGTCGTTTGCCGCCTGTTCGTTCACCGGGCCCAGGCCGCGGATCTGGCCACGCAGCTCGGAAATGCGATCGCGAAGATCGACCGGATTCAGCGTTGAACCGCCGCGAATCGGCGGCAGGTCAGGGCCCTCGCCGCTGCGCATCCACGTCGGCGGCACACCGTTCGATGCGTCGGCGTAGACATCGGTGAGCTCGTCGTCTGACTCAGGCTCGGCCTCTGGTTCGGGAGCGCGCTCGATCTCGCCATCGGGCGTGGCGATGAAGCCCTCCTGGTGGAGCGATTCTCGCAGCGCGTCAAACTCGTCGCGCCGAATGCGCACGTCGTTCTCCGCCTCCATGAGCGCCCGCTCGGCGTCTCGCAGCCGCCCATTCGCTTCGACGAGCTCTGCCGACCTCGAGCGCTCACGCGACTCGAACTGCGCAAGTTCGCGGCGGGCGGGCTCGAGTTCATTCCGCTGAGATTCGATCTCGACGTTCTTCGCAGTCATTTCGGCCTGCGTTGATTCGAGCCGGGCGACGATCTGCTGCGCCTCGTGCTGCGCCTTCGCCTGCTGGTCCTGTTTCGACGCGATCTGGCGCGCAACGCGGTCGCGGGCGGCGCGTTCGCCGTCTGTGACCTGCCGGACTGATCGCATTTCACCGTCGAGATGCGCCACGACCGATGCCTGCTCCGCGACGAGCGGTTGCAGTTGTGCGCGTGCGGCGTCGAGTTCGGCGATCGAACGGCGCTCCGCCTGTTCGCGCTCCTCAGCGGCAAGCGCGTCCCGCATGTGCGTTTCGCGCTCCGCCGTCAACGCTTCCTGCCGCGATACGAGTCGATCGATCTCGGCGTCGCGGCGCGCGGAATCCACCGCGATCGTCCGCAGCCGTGCGCGGAACGCAGGAAGCTCGGCGCGCGCCGCAGCAAGACGGCGTTCGAGCGCAAGACTCGATGCGCGACCTGCTTCGATCTCCCGATCCAGATCAGCGGCGCGCCGCTCATTCGACTGAATCGCCCCCAGCGCCGCCGCGAGCGCGGCCTCGCGCTGGGCGATCTGCGGCCGCAGAGCGTCGAGTTCTTCAGGTATGTCTCCGAGCTCGCGGTCTTGGGTGAACTGCGCCTGCACAGCGGCAGCCGAGCCCGCTGCCACCGAACCGACCGGGCGCAGCAAGATGCCATCGAGCGTGGCGACAGCGTGCGCTAGACCGCGGCGCACGAAGCGATGTGCGGTCGCGAGATCTTCGACGACGACGACGCGCCCGAGCAGTGTGTCGACGAGTTTCCGGTAGCGTCCGTCGCACTTCACCATGGCCGATGCGACGCCGACAATGCCGCGTTCCTTGATCAGGTGGATAGGCCGCTGCTCGCTGAGGTTGTCGAGCGCGTAGATCGTTGCGCGTCCGGCGTCGCCCCCAAGAAGCAGGTCGATGGCTTTCCGCATGTCAGCCTGGCGGTCGACGACGACGGCATAGAGATTCTCGGCGAGCGCGGCCTCGATGGCGCGCTCCATTCCGGACGAGACGCGAAGCAACTGCCCGATGACGCCTCGCACGCCTTCGATGACGACATCCTCCGCGACCAACTCACGCTTGATGAGGCCGCCAGCTTCGAGAACCGCGCGGACGCCGGCATCAGGCGCCTGCGGGTGCGATTCGATCTGCTCCAGAACTTCGAGCCTCACTTCGAGCGCATCGGCGCGCGAACGCAGATCGCGGAGTGCGGCGTCGGACTCCGTCTGCTGCCGTCGCGCGGCGGCGGTCGCTTCGACGGCATGCGTCCGCTCGATGATTGCGCCTTCGAGGCGCGGCGCGGCGTCGCGCAGTTCGTGGACGATGACGGCGAACCCTCGCGCCCAGGCCGCGAGTTCAGGCAATGCCTTCGCGCGATCACCGACGGCGTTCTCGCGCTCAAGACGCAGCCGAGCACCCGCGGCCATTGCTTCGTCGATGCGGTGCGAGAGGTCATCGGCTTGCGAGCGGGCGCGCGCAGCAGTCTGCTCATTTGCCAATGCGGATCGCTGCAGACCGAGGAGGTCCTTCTCAACGACCGCGAGACGTTCGCGATGGCTCTGGAGTTCGGCACGCGCGGCCCCCAGCGTCACTTCGAGTTCGCTGGTGTCGGCTGGGGGCGTCGCCGCCACTTGTGCGGCTTCGTCAGCGCGCAAGGCGGCGAGCTCCGCCTCGAGTTCGCGCATGCGTTCGTCGAGCATCTTGCCACGCTCGGTGTCGAGGGCCGCCCTGCGCTCGAGGTCGCGGGCGTAATCCTGCAGCGACCGCTGTCGGCCGTCGCGAATGGCGATCTCGCTGCGGCGCTCGTCGATCGCGGCGCGTAGTTGGACGAGCCCGTCCTCGCACGCCTTGGCAGCCACCTTCGCGTCGCCTTGTTCCGTGACGCGCTGGTCGTGCGTCGTGATCGCCGCGAGCATCTGCTCGTTGACCTCGCGCCACTGATGCGAGAACCAGGCGTGCAGCGTGACGGCGAGTTCACGCGCTAGCTCCTGGTACTTCACGGCACGGCCAGCCTGCCGTTCGAGCTGCGAGATGCGCGGCTCGATCTCGCGAACGAGCATGCGTACGCGGTCCATGTTCTCCCGCGTGGCCTTCAGTTTCGACTGGGCGTCTTCGAGCTTGTGACGGTAGAGGCGAACGTCGGCGGCTTCTTCGATGAGCGCGCGGCGATCTTCGGGGCGCAGGCTCAGCACCTGCTCGACCATGCCCTGGCCCATGAAGGCGTAACTGTTCTGTCCTACCTGCGCCCGCTGGAAGAGCTCGATGACGTCGCGCAGACGCACCTTGTTGTTGTTGATCAGGTACTCGTTGTCGCCCGAACGATATGCGCGGCGCGTCACGACGACCTCGTCGTAATCGACGGGTAGCCACTGGCCACTATTGTCGAGCGTGATGCTGACTTCGGCGACACCCATGGGCGCGCGCTTGTCGCTGCCGGCGAAGATCACGTCCTCGGTCTTGCGTGCGCGGAGGGCGCGGCTGGCGTGCTCGCCGAGCACCCAGCGCAGCGAGTCGGCGACGTTGGTCTTGCCCGTGCCGTTGGGTCCGACGACGCACGTCACACCCGGCGCGAACTCCAACGTCGTCTTGTTGGCGAAACTCTTGAATCCCTGGGCGTCCAGCCTCTTGAGGTACAACTAGGCGATCTCCTGCTCCCTATCCATCTCGATGAGCGCCTGTTGGGCGGCTTCCTTCTCCGCCATCTGCTTGCTGCGGCCCTCGCCCTCTCCGAGCATCCGGCCGCTGACCGACACCTGCACCGTAAACCGGCGCGCGTGATCGGGCCCCTCAGTCTTCAGCAAACGATACGACGGCGTCGTCTGCCAGCGGGACTGTATCACTTCCTGCAACCGCGACTTCGGATCGAGCGGCATGCCCTGCTGTCGCAGCGCCGCGAACTCTTCACGTAGCGAACGCTTGATGAAGCCGCGCACCATGCGGATGCCGCCATCGAGGAACATCGCGCCCACAACCGCCTCGTATGCACGTGCGAGGTTCGTAGGGCGGCGCCGACCGCCGGCCGCATCCTCCCCGCGTCCAAGGTTGAGGAAGTCGCCGAGTTCGTACCGCGCGGCGGCGCGCGCAAGCGTGTCGCGGCGCACGAGATGCGCACGCAGTTCCGTCAGCTTGCCCTCATCGACGTCCGGGTACTCCTCGTAGAGCTGATGCGCCACCACGACGCCGAGCGCGGCATCGCCGAGGAACTCCAACCGCTCGTTGGAACCGATGCCGATGCCAGGGTGCTCGTTGAGGTACGACGTATGGATGATGGCGAGCCGCAGGAGCTCGGGGTTCTTGAACTTGACCGAGAGCCGGGTTTCCAGATCTCGCCAATCGGGCACGCGATCAACCTTCGAAGCGCGGGGCATTTGTATCACTGTCCGGCCGAAAAGCAACGCGACCGCCCCTGGCGGTCAATATGGATGCAACCCGGCAGTGCGTCAGTGGCCGCGTCCGAACGAATGCCGCGTGCATCCGACTCGAACTGCGCTCGAACGCTCCAGAGGTTGCGGCCACCGGAGGCACATGCCCCCGAAACCGCCTGCCTACTGAACCCACCCTGGCCGCCAAGCCTGAGGCGATAATAGGTACCACTTGGTAGGACTGTCAAGGCATCCGCTCATATACTTTGGCCGTGAACGTGAACGATTCGGCTGAATCACTGCGCAATCGTCTCTTCGCGGGCCTCCCCACGGCCGCAGTCGAGGCCGTCGAACGACTTCTCACGGCCGGAGGCGCGGTCTACATCGCAGGGGGCGCGGTCCGCGACGCGGTCATGCGCCGAGCCAGCGTCGACCTCGACATCGTCACCGAGGGCGATGCGATCGACCTGGCGGCATCCGCGTGGCCCGACGCCCCGTTGACGACGCACGAACGTTTCCGAACCGCCAGCGCCGAGTTCTCGGGCTTCCGCATCGATGTGGCGACGGCGCGGAGCGAGACGTACGCCCACTCCGGCGCGCTGCCCGACGTCT
>JANPBN010000215.1:0-2952 GCA_031430415.1 Dehalococcoidia bacterium | reverse complement strand
AGCATGTCGTTGAGGACGCCGCCGCCCTGCCGTTCGCCGCTCCAGAACCACGGCATGTGGGGGCCGCTGTGCTCCTCGGCCGCGCGGGCGAGATACGGGCGGCCGGCGATCGGGACGGCGCGACGCCAGATGATCTCGTGGCCGCGCGTGACGGCCGGCTCGAAGACCTGATTCTCGAGATAGCCGTGAAGCACCGGCGTCGACTCGATGAGTTCGACGACACGCAGCGCCTCGGCGAGATTTCGCGCGAGTGGCTTTTCGATCGCGACGCCGATGAGGGCGCCCTGGCCACTGCGCACTGCCTCGACGATCTCCTCGACGACTTCGACGCGGGTGTCGTTTGTCGTGGCGATCCAGAGCGCGTCGACGGCGGGGTCGGCGATCATGGTAGTGATCGAAGTGAAGATGGATGGAGCGCCGAGCCCGAGTGCCTGTGACTGTGCGGCGAGCGTTTCGGCGCTGGCGCGCGTTGGGCTGAAGACACCGGCGACGTGGCAGTCACGCACGCCCAGCAGCGACTGGACGTGGAAGCGGTTCATGAATCCGGCGCCCACGAATCCGATGCCGAGACTGCGTTCGGTCATGTGCTTGTCCCCTCGTGCGTCGCGCTCGCTGGTTCATTGTCCGGGGCGGCGGCGCCCGGCGCCAGATCGCTCGCTATACTGGAGCACCGAATGACACTCAGGAGATGCCGATGATCCGCTCGACGGACGACCCGATCGCCCGCCTGATGACCCGCCTCGACGTTCAGCCGGACGGCGACGATGTCTTCGTGGCACGCACGGAGGACGACGAGGGGCGGGCGTTCGGCGGCGAACTCATCGCCCAGGCGACGGTTGCGGCTGGCCGCACGTGTGAGGAGCGCTCGCTGCATTCGCTACACGCCTACTTCCTGCGTCCCGGGAAGCCGAACGCGCCCGTGCGACTGCGCGTCGAGCGGATGCGCGACGGGCGCACGTTCGCCAGCCGGCGGGTCTATGTTGAGCAAGAAGACCGGACGATCTGCGACGTGACGCTGAGCTTCTCCCGGCCCAGTTCGGGCATCAACTACCAGGAACCGATGCCGATCGTTCCGCCGCCGGAGGAACTTGCGACATCGGAGGAACTGGCGCGCGCGGCGGGATGGCCAGAGCCGCCGTCGATGCCCTTCGACTGGCGTCACGTCGATCCGCCATGGGAGCCGTTGCAGCCGGGCGAGAAGCCCTGGTGGCGTGTCTGGATGGCGCCGCGTTCACCGCTGCCCGACGACGACCTGCTGCACCTGGCGACGATCGTGTACTACAGCGACGCTGGATCGCTGGGAGCTGTCGAGCGGCGGTTCGGCGAGTTCGATTGGCAACATTCTGCGAGCCTGGACCACGCATTGTGGATGCACCGCCCGGCACGGTGGGACGGGTGGATGCTGATGGTGACGGAGAGCCACATTGGCTCGGACGGCCGCGCGCTGACGCACCGCAGGATGTATTCGCGCGATGGCGTGCAGATTGCGACCGTGGCGCAAGAGGCCATCTTCCGGCCAAAGGCGTGAGGGCGGCGCGCGCCGGCATCCGGAGCAGGCTTGGCGCGAGGGGCAGGGACGGTTTGCACGCCCTTGCCGCGTTCGGAGCATCCGCGGGGCCCACCCGGCGACCCCTCGCTTGCCTGCGCGCCGTACGGCTCCGCTGCGGCTGCGCTGCCTGCTTCGTCCCGGAGAGCATCCCACCGGGCGGCGACAGCGGCTGTCGCTTCGATGCTGGATACTCCGGAAATGAACGGATTACTTCGGGCAACTCTCGCGGGTATTTCGCTTGTCGTGGGTACGGGGATCGGCTCGGGACAAGTGGTTGCCGCACAGCACGCCGGATGCACGGTTGAGCGCGTCATCGATGGAGACACATTCGTGTGCGACGACGGCGCACGTGTGCGTTTGCTGCAGATTGATGCGCCGGAGATCGATGCATGCGGCGGCGCCTGGGCGAAGGCGGCGCTGGCGGAGATCTTCCTGCGGCCGGGCACGTTTGTGCGGCTCGAGTACGACGCCGTGACCGAGGATCGGTACGGCCGACATCTTGCGGCGCCCATCGTTACCGGTACGGACGGGGCGGACTACAACATCAGCATCGGGATGGTGTACGTAGGGCTGGCGCGGGCGGCGTACTACGGAGATAACGCCGCGTACCTGGACTGGGCGCGATCGTCAGAAGCCTGGGCGCGCACTGCGCAGTGGAACATGTGGGCTCCCGGCGGTCCGTTCGCGGGCGGCTGCTGAGGCGCTCGGCGGAGACGCATCGGCTTCTTGCTCGGGCGTCGGCGGGGCGGCTTCTTCCGCTTCGTCGTCGTCGCGGCGCGCGAGTTCGGCACTGAAGCTGACGCGGTCGCGGCGAATCGATCGCTCGAGGGTGTCGACGAGCTGGCGGTACGCGTCGTCTTTGCGTGGTGACATACGGAATTGCTGCTCCTAGCGCGGACATCGCGGCCGAACGGGATGGTGTCCCGTATACCAACGTTCCGGATGCCGAAACGCTCGTTTCGCCGGGAGAGGGCGTCAAGGAGAGGGTCGATGTTAACGCGCGGTTAAAGGTACGTCGCGATCCATAACGATCGTCAATCGGCCTCGAGGCTTGATGTACGATCCACTCGTTATGAGTGCATACCCCGCATCTCCGTCGTCAGGATCTAACGTCGTCATCGAGCTACCCGAGCGGACCGCGACGTGCATCGTCGGCGGTTGCGCGGGCATCATCGTCCGGCACTCGCTCGGGAGTGGGCAGGCGGTCGATCGCTGCACGCGCTGCTTCCGGCGCTACCGACTGAGCCGCCGCGCCGAAACGCCTGCCGTCGAGAAGGGGCGGCTTCGTCGGTTCCTCGACGACTTCGTGGCGTGGAAAGACTAGACCAGCGCCAGGGCTCCGTACGGATACGACGCGACCCGGTTCAACATTGAACCGGGTCGCGCGATTCGCGCGTTAGGGC
>JANPBN010000214.1:0-2367 GCA_031430415.1 Dehalococcoidia bacterium | reverse complement strand
CGGCGGCTGCGGACGGAGCAGCGCCTCAAGTCGGGCGAGCTGAAGGCGATCGTCGCGACGGCATCGCTCGAGTTGGGCATCGATGTCGGCACGGTCGACCTGGTGTGCCAGATCGGATCGCCGCGAGCGATCACGACGTTCCTGCAGCGCATCGGCCGGAGCGGACACGCGCTGGGGCGCACATCGCGCGGGCGGCTGTTCGCGACGACGCGCGATGAGCTCGTGGAGTGCGCGGCGCTGATCCGTGCCGTGCGGGCGGGGCGTCTCGACCGCGTGGAGCCGCCGGTTGCGCCGCTCGACATCCTGGCGCAGCAGATCGTCGCTGAGTGCGCGACCCGCGACTGGGAGGAGGACGCGCTGTTTGCGATGGTGCGCCGGGCGACGCCGTACGCCGCACTTTCGCGCGACGACTTTGACGACGTGATCGAGATGCTGAGCGAGGGCGTGACGTCATCGACCGGACGAAGCCGCGCGCTCCTGCACCGGGATCGCATCGCGCGGACGCTCAAGGGGCGGCGGGGCGCGCGCATGACGGCGATCACGTGCGGCGGCGCGATCCCGGAGGTGGCGGACTATCGCGTGATACTCGATCCGGACGAGACCTTCGTCGGCACGGTCGACGAGGACTGGGCGATCGAAAGCATGGCCGGCGATGTGTTCCTGCTGGGCACGCATTCGTGGCAGATCCGCCGCGTCGAGTCGGCGCGGGGCGTGCTGCGCGTCGCGGATGCGCACGGGCGGCCGCCAAGCGTGCCGTTCTGGCTCGGCGAGGCGCCGGCGCGGACGTGCGAGCTGTCGGAAGAGCTGAGCCGGCTGCGACGCGACATCGCCGCACAACCGGGCGAGGATGTGGTGCGATGGCTGCGCGACGAGTGCGCGCTCGATGAGGCTGGAGCGGCGCAGATCGCGCAGTACATCGCTGCGGAGGTTGGGGCGCTCGGCGTCGTGCCGTCGGACACGGACATCGTGTTCGAGCGCTTCTTCGATGACGCAGGCGGCATGCAACTGGTGGTGCACGCGCCCTTCGGCGGTCGCGTCAATCGCGGGCTGGGGCTGGCGCTGCGCAAACGGTTCTGCGTGAACTTCGACTTCGAGTTGCAGGCCGCGGCGACGGACGATGCGGTCGTGCTGTCTCTCGGGCCGCAGCACTCGTTTCCGCTGGAGGACGCGTTCCACTTCGTGAAGAGCTTCAACGTCCGCGAGGCGCTGGAGCAGGCGATCCTGGTGTCGCCGATGTTCGGGTCGCGCTGGCGCTGGAACGCGACGCGCGCGCTGGCGGTGCTGCGGTCCAACGCCGGGAAACGCGTGCCGCCGCCGATCCAGCGGATGCGGTCGGACGACCTCCTGACGGCGGTGTTCCCGCTGCTGACGGGATGCCAGGAGAACATCAGTGGGCCGATCGAACTGCCGGATCATCCGCTGACGCGCCAGACCGTCAACGACTGCCTGTACGAGGCGATGGACATCGACCGGCTGACGGCGATCCTCGAGAAGATGGAGTCGGGCGAGATACGGATGCACGCCCGCGATACGACCGAGCCATCGCCGTTCACGCACGAGATCCTGAACGCGAAGCCCTATGCCTACCTCGATGATGCACCGCTCGAGGAGCGGCGCACGCGCGCGGTGACGCTTCGGCGCACACTGCCGGAGCACGCACGCGACCTCGGCGCGCTCGACGCCGAGGCGATCGAGCGCGTGCTGGACGAGGCGCGGCCGGATCCGCGCGACGCGGACGAACTCCACGACATGCTGCTGGGCGTCGTCGCACAACGCGCGAGCGACGCGTGGCGCCCGATGTTCGAGGCACTGGCTGACGCCGGGCGTGCGTCGTGCGCGACGGTGGACGGCGCGGCGTTCTGGTTCGCGACGGAACAACTGCGTGCGATCGAGGCGCTGTATCCCGGCGCGACGCACACGCCCGCGGTGCGTCTGCCGGAGCATCTCGATGGACCGCGACCGGAGCGCGAAGATGCGGTGCTGGCGACGGCGCGCGGGCATATGGAGTACATCGGACCGGTGGCGCCGGCAGACCTCGCCGCGATGCTCTCGCTGGGGACGCTGGAGGTGGTATCGGCGCTGGCGCGACTCGAGGGCGAGGGCCTTGTGCTACGCGGCCGGTTCACGCCGGGACGCGACGATGAGGAGTTCTGCGACCGCCGCCTTCTCGCGCGGATCCATCGTTACACGCTCGACCGGCTGCGCAGCGAGATCGAACCGGTGACGGCGCAGGATTTTCAGCGCTATTTGTTCACGCGACAGCACGTCGGCGGCAACCGGCGCGTCGAAGGCAAGCGCGGACTGATCGAGATCATCGCGCAACTCCAGGGGTTCGAGATCCCGGCCGTCGCATGGGAACGCGACGTG
>JANPBN010000213.1:0-7328 GCA_031430415.1 Dehalococcoidia bacterium | reverse complement strand
GCTGCAATCCCATACTCGGTCGCACGATACTTATGGTAGGTGACGAATCGTCCCCGCGGGCGGGAGTACCAAGATGAGGACCCTGACACTCGGTTTGGCATTGGGCGGTGGTGGCATGAAGGGCGCTGCTCACGTCGGCGTAATGCGTGTCCTCGACGAGGCCGGCATCCGGCCGGAAGTCGTCGCCGGCACGAGCATCGGTTCGCTGTATGGGGGACTGTACGCCGTCGGCCGCTCCCCTCAGGAGATGGATCAGGGGATTCGCGACTGCCCGTGGACCGAACTGGCGAGCTTCTTTCGCCATCGGCTGAAGATCCGCCACAACAACAAGCTCTCCCGCCGCTTCTACGAAGTTCTCGCGGGCCAGCACATCGAGCGGCTCGGCGTGCGCTATGCGGCGATGGCCTCCGACATGAGCGAACGGCGTGCCGTGACGATCGACCGCGGCCCGATCATCGACGCGATCGAGGCGAGTATCGCGCTGCCCATCATCGCGCGGCCGGTGGCGCACCAGGGCCGGTACCTGCTCGATGGCGGCTTCTGGGCGGCCGTGCCGGTCGAGGCGGCCGTCGCGCTCGGCGCCGATGTTGTCGTCGCGGTCGAGTTGGGGCTTCCGTTGCACTTTCCGGAGCGGCTGCATGGCGCCGCATCGCTCCTCGCGAGCAAGCTCGAACGCGTGCCGCTCGGGCGGACGATCGCCGGTGTGCCGTTCACGATTCACGCCGCGACGATGCCGCGGCAGCACGGGCGCACCGCCCAGATCGTTCTGCGGCCGCCGCTGCCAAATATTGGCAGTTCATCGCCATTCCACATGGTGCAGTGTCTCGAAGCGGGCAAGCAGGCGGCGCTCGATGCTCTCCCCGCAATCCGCGCGCTCCTCGCCGGCGAGAGTCCGCGCGAGGTTGCTGCGGAGTACGTACCGGCTCCCGCACAGGGCTTCGGGTTCACGACGGCGTAGCTACCAACTAACGCTACCGGCGCACCCTCGGGCGAAACGCGCGGAGCAGTGGGCCGACGTAAGGGCGGTCGGTGCGCAGCGCGACTTCCTCCACACCGGCGGCGGCGAATGACTTTCGGCGGCGGTCGCGCATGTCGCGTGCGCGCTCGGCGTACGTCGCACGCACGCCGGCGTCCGACGTATCGATGAGCACGCGTGCGCCGGTCTCCGCGTCGGCGGCTTCGAGCAGTCCGACGTCCGGCAGCGACTCCTCGCGCGGGTCGGCGAGTGACAGCGCAACGACCTCGTGGCGGATCGCGGCGGCGCGCAGTTGCGGCTCGAAGCCGCCGTCGAAGAAGTCCGAGAGCAGGAAGACGATCGATCTGCGCCGCGTCACGCGCGCCAAATACGACAGCGCCATCGCGATGTCTGTGCCTCGCCCCTGCGGATCGAGATACAGCAACTCGCGGATGATCCGCAGGACGTGGCGCCGATCCTTGCCCGGCGGGAGGAACAGTTCGATACGGTCGCTGAAGGCGATCAGCCCGACGCGGTCGCCGTTCGCCACGGCGGCGAAGGCGAGCGTGGCGGCAACCTCGGCGGCGAGTTCGCGCTTCGTCATTGCCGACGTGGTGAACGCGGACGACGCGCTCACGTCGACGACGAGCATCACGCACAGCTCGCGCTCTTCGATGTATTGCTTGATGTACGGAGCGCCCATGCGTGCGGTGACGTTCCAGTCGATCGCGCGCACATCGTCACCCGGCTCGTATTGCCGCACCTCGCTGAACTCGATGCCGCGGCCGCGGAAGACGCTGTGGTACTCGCCGAGAAAGACGTTCGCGACGAGCCGCCGCGCCCGGATCTCGATGCGCCGGATGCGTTGCATCATCTCCGCCGGAAGCGCGCGGCCGCGGTTCGTGCTGTCGGCCATCAGAACACGCCCGAAGGTTCGGCGATGTACTCCCACGGGAGCTGCGACTGCGCGGCTATGCGCTCTCCGAGTGCCCGGATGCCGGGCGCCTCGGTCGCCTGGTGCGTACCGAAGATGAGGTTCATGCCGGTTTCCTGCGCGAAGAGCCGCGTGAAGAGTTTGCCCTCGCCGGTCAGGTAGGTGTCGGCGCCGAGGCGTCGCGCCTCGTCGAGCATCGCCGGTTGGCCGCCGGCGCCGGTGACGATGGCAACGCGTCCGAAGCTCTTCGCGTGCTCGTGCGCTTCGACCTGCACGCCGAGCGTTTGGGACGTGGCGCGCAGGAAGCTACCGAAGTCGCCGCTCGCGCTGCCGATGACGCCGCAGTGACCGCCGAACATGTCGCCGAACGTGGCATCGACCGCGACGCCGAGCTGCTCTGCGAGCACCCATCCGTTGCCGATGTTGGGCGCACAATCGAGCGCGGCATGCGCGCTGTAGAGCGAGATGCCGCCGGCGGCGAGCGCGGCCATCTTCTCGTCGTAGAGGTGCAGGTCGTTTTCGGGCCACGACGGGTGGTGCACGACGAGCAGTTGCGCGCCGGTCTTCGCCGCCCCGACGATCGCGCTCAGCGACGTGTTCACCGCCACGGCGAACTTGGAGACGCCATCGCCCGCGCGGTACAGCAGGCCGTTCGCGCCGAACTCGTCCTGGTACTTCGCGACCTGCAGCAGATCATCGAGATACGCGGCGATGTCATCGAGCGAGGCGTTGACGTGCATGGCGCCAGTGTATCGGCGGCATCGCGACGCGTGTTTGGTAGAATCGCGCCAACGCGCCAGATTCGCATGCCAAACTTTGGTTTGGCGTCCTGGGAGAATACGATGGCTCGCGTCCCGCTGCTCGCGCCAAGCGACATCCCCGCCGATCACCGCGCCTTCGCGGAAGGCCTGGATGCCAACGGCGCGTTCATCAACCTCTATCGCGCGATGGCCCACAGCCCGGTCGCGATGCGCCGCCTGTACGACCTCGTGGCGTCGCTCTGGGGTGGCATGCTTGGCGGCCGCCTGCGCGAGATCGCGATCCTGAGCGTCGTTTCGGCGTCGGAGGCACCGTACCCGCTCGGCTGGCATCTCCTCGATGCCGACGATGCCGGTCTCTCGCGGCCGGAAATCGAGGCACTCGTGAGGGGTGCCGCCGAGTCGGTTCTTCCGCCGGATGAAGCGGCCGTCGCCAGCTTCGCGCGCGCGCTCACCCTCCACTCACGCGTACCCAACGACTCGTACCAGGCCGTTGCCCGCTTCATGGACGAGCGACAGCTCGTCGAACTCACGATGATCTGCGGCCTCTACCGCCTCGTCGCATGCATTGCGAACGGATTGGCCGTCGATGCCGAAGACGAACCGGCGGGCGCCCTGGCGAGGATCGACTGGCCAATGTCGTAGGTCATCGCGAATCCCGTGAACTGTCACGCCGGTAGCGCAAGCAGTTGTCTATGGGTGCTCAGCACATGCGCAACAAGAAGAGGCTCCCCGAGCGGGGAGCCTCTTCGCAAATGCACGCTTGTTGGCCGGATGCTACACGGCGACGTCGCCGCGCTCGCCGGTGCGGACGCGGATCGCCTGCTCGACGGGTATGACGAAGATCTTCCCATCGCCGATGTTGCCGGTCCATGCCGACTTCTGGATGGTGTCGACGCAGTCGTCGGTCTGGGCGTCTCTCACGACGACCTCGAGCTTGACCTTCGGGAGCATGTCCACGGAGTACGCCTGGGCGCCGCGTCCACCGTGGACGATGCCCTTCTGCACGCCGCGGCCCGTCACGCCGACGATGTTGAGCCCGACGTATCCCTTCTCGGCGAGCGCGTGCTTCACTTCGTCGAGCTTCTCGGGGCGGATGATCGCTTCGATCTTCTTCACGTTCGTTTTCCCCCTGGCTAGCTTGCGCCGGTCGGTGACTTGACCGGGGCGTTCGCGCGGACGGGCGCTTCAGTGTGTACCGGGATGGCCTCGGGAATGCCGAGCACCGGACCGCTACCGCCAAAGATGTACGCCCGCTCGCCGTGCTGCGAGACATCGAGTCCAGCGATCTCTTCCTCGTCGCTGACGCGAATGCCAACGGTGAGGTCGAGCACCTTGAGTATGACGAACGTCACGATGAAGGAGTACGGAGCCACAACCCCGACACCTGCCGCCTGCCGCAGCAGTTGGTCGATGCCACCGCCGTTCGTCAGGCCATCGACCGCGACGCCGACGCCGTTGACGCCTGTGTTCGTCGCGGCGACAGCAAAGATACCTGTCGCAAGCGCACCCCACATGCCGCCCACGCCGTGGACCGCCACGACATCGAGCGAGTCATCGAGCGCGGACTTGGAGCGCCACTGCACGGCGAGGAAGCAGAGGATGCCAGCGACTGCGCCGATGGCGATCGCTTCCATGGGCTGGACGTAGCCCGAGGCTGGCGTGATTGCAACGAGGCCCGCGACTGCACCGGCGGCCGCGCCGACGACGCTGGGCTTTCCGGACATCCACCAACTCATGCCCACCCAGGACAGGGCGGCGGCCGAGGCGGCGGTCGTCGTGACAGTGAAGGCGTTGACGGCGACGCCGTTGGCGGCGCCGGCGCTGCCGGCGTTGAAGCCGAACCAGCCGAACCAGAGGATGCCCGTGCCAAGCAGGATCATCGATATGTCGTGCGGCTCCATGGGCTCTTCCTTGTAGCCCTTGCGCTGTCCGAAGACGAGCGCCGCTGCCAGCGCCGCCGCTCCTGCGTTGACGTGGATGGCCGTGCCGCCCGCGAAGTCGAGGCCCTTGAGGTCGCCCGCGATCCAGCCGGCGCCATCACCACCGACGCCGATGTCGAAGACCCAGTGGGCGACGGGCGCATAGACAAGCAGCGACCAGAGCACCATGAAGACCATGAATGGCCCGAACTTGGCTCGCTCAGCGAAGGCGCCGGTGATCAGGGCCGGTGTGATGATGGCGAACATGAGCTGGAACACCATGAACAATTCGTGCGGGATGCCCGTACCCGCCTGCGAGTCGCCGTCCGCGCCCACACCGGCAAGGCCGAAGTGGTCGAGGTTGCCGATCAGGCCCCAGCCCTGGACGTCTGGCCCGAACGCCAGCGAATAGCCGACCACGACCCAGGCGATGCCGACAAGCCCCATCACGATGAAGCTCTGCATCAATGTGCCCAGGACGTTCTTGCTGCGGACGAAGCCGCCGTAAAAGAATGCGAGGCCCGGCGTCATGAACAGGACCAGCGCCGATGCGGTGAGCATCCACGCCGTATCTCCTGAGTTGATTGGGACTACGTCGCCCATGGTTCTCCTCCCCTGCTGATTGCTTGGTTGAGTCGAGATTACCGGCGGCGTGTTACGGACACATTTCGCAGCGGTGATCCTCGTGTTACGGAGGGATCTGCAAGGAAACGCCAGCCCGAGTCGGTCAATCCGGAGTGGGGGGTGCGGGTGTCGTCGCGGCGATCTGGTACGGCGCGCCGCCCTCGTACGGCGCGGTCAGGCGGGAAAGTCGGCTTCGAGCGCGTCGAGATCGCGCTGCGCCGCCGGGTCGATGTCCACTTCGAGCGCGTTGAGCATCCGCGACACCATGTTGTAGTACCCCGTCGTGAGCGTCAGCTCGAGGATCTCCTCGGTGTTGAGGAAGGCGGCGACGGCATCGTACGTGGCCTGGGAGACGCGGCTGTCGGTCGTCAGTTCGCCGGCGTAGGACAGCACGGCCATCTGGCGGCCGTCGAAGAGCGCTGTGTTGGGGAGAAGGACGCCGCGAATCTGGGCGTCGGACAGTCCGGTGCGGCGCGCGAAGGAGATGTGCTGCGAGAACTCGTACGGCGACCGGCACAGCGCGCCGGCCCGGAGGATCGCCAACTCGCGCAGTGCCGGGTCGAGCACGCCCTCCTGTAAGATGTACGTCCCCAGCTTCATGAAGCGCTTCATCGACTCGGGGCTGTGCGAGAGCGCCCGGAAGATGTTGAGAAGTGAGCCGCCTTTCTCCATGCGCTCGAATATCCAGCGGTAATCCTCGGGGAGGTCGTTGGTCTCGTTGAGGCGGACTCGTGCCATATCGGGGCTCCTGGGCTGGGTGGCTGGTGACCCGCACGCTTCGCGGGGTAGCACTGGTGATTGGTGACCCGCACGCTTCGCGGGGGTCGCATTGGTGACTGGTGAAGGGTTAGGGGTTTTCGGCGTACGTGCAACTGCGCCACGGCGCAGGTGCCACCCCGCTACACCTCGATGGGATCCGCGAGTTCGGCGGGTTCGGGCGCGGTGGCGAGCAGCGTCTCCGCTTCGGCCATGAAGGCGGCGTCGGCGGGGAACGAGCGCTCGGCGCCGGGCGTGGCGAAGAGCAGCACGACCTCGCGCACGGGCATGCCGGTCGCGCGGTGGGCGGCCCATGCGTAGACGAGCGCCTGCGGCCGGTAGTGTTCCGTCCTGCGATCGATCTCGGCGCCGGACACGTTGTCGGTCTTGAAGTCGACGATCACCAGTTCGTCGTCCTCGATGAACAGCATGTCGATGCGGCCCTCCGCGATGCCTTCGGTGAGGCCATGGCGCGCGGCCTCGTCTCGTGGGAGCGCGGCGGTGAAGGGTGCTTCCAGCAGCATGCGGCGCGAAGCAAGCGCGCGGGCGACGACGGGCGACGTGAGCGCGCGGCGGGCAATCGCCGCGATCTCGGCCTCGCGTCCCTGCTGGCCATGCTCCGCTACGGCGACGCGCGACAGTTCGTCGATCGCGTCGTCGCGCAGCCGCGACCGCTCCAGCACGGCGTGGACGGCGGTGCCGAAATCGGCGGCGCGATTGCGGCGCACGTCGTCCTCGCCGGAGCCTATGCGTTCCATGCCGGCTTTCATCGATGTCGCAGTGCGGACGACGAGCGGCCGCCGGCCGCGCTCGACGAGATCGTCGTGCGTGTGCGTCCACGCGTCGCGGGCAGCGGTCACGGCATTCACCTCGGCACGGGTCGCAGTCGGCGGCGGTCGGTGCCAAACCGGCGCTTCCCCATCGAACGCCGGGAGTGCCGACGTGTCCGTGACGGATCCGCTGTCACCGCCGTGCGTCGCGAGCCGGAAGTTGAGCGATGTGTCAGGCAGCCCCCTGCCGGGCACCTGCGGGACGGACACGACCAGACGATCCTTGGCGCGCGTCGCGGCCACGTACAGCAGGCGGACCTCCTCGGCCTCGTCGTGCGCCTGCTCGGCAGCCTCCGCGTCGGTGTAGCCCGGCGTCAGGAACCCCTTCTCGCGGGCGCCGAGTTTCACGTGCAACCGCTTGCCGGGGTGGTCGGCGATGACGTGCGTCATGTCGAGGCGCTTGCCGCTCATGTTCGCGAAGACGACGATCGGGAACTCGAGTCCCTTCGATGCATGGATCGTCACGATGCGCACGACGTCGTCGGTCTCCTCGCTGATCGAGGCATCGGTCTCGGCCGCGGTGCGGTCGATGTTCTCCTTCAGCCAGCG